>JAKZXP010000238.1:0-4307 GCA_047514915.1 Terriglobia bacterium | reverse complement strand
GGACTCCGAGATCGTCTTTGTCGGCTATGGAGTGGTGGCGCCGGAGTATTATTGGGACGACTACAAGGGCGTGGACGTCAAAGGCAAGACACTTCTGATGCTCATCAACGATCCTGCGGTTCCAGACCCGCGGGACCCTGGCCGGCTCGACGACAACATCTTCAAAGGCCGGGCGATGACCTACTACGGGCGCTGGACCTATAAGTACGAGATTGCCTCCAAGAAAGGCGCGGCCGCCGCCCTCATCATTCACGAGACCGGTCCTGCCGGCTATCCCTACGAGGTGGTCTCCAGTAGCTGGGGTGGCGAAAACTTCGATATCAAAACCCCGGGCAAGAATCTGGACTGGGTCGCCGTAGAGGCCTGGATCCACCTGGATCAGGCCAAGCAGCTGCTCGCCGCCAGCGGTCTGGACTTTGACGCCCTGAAGAAGGCCGCGGTGAGCCGGGACTTTCAGCCAGTGCAGCTCAAGGCCCGCGCCAGCTTTCACGTCCAGAACCGGCTTCGCGAGATTGAGTCGCGCAACGTCATCGCCAAGCTGGAAGGATCCGACCCGCAACTCAAAGACGAGTACGTGATTTACACCGCGCACTGGGACCACCTGGGGCGGGATGAGAAACGGCAGGGCGACCAGATTTTCAACGGCGCGCTGGATAACGCCTCCGGCACTGCGGGGCTGCTCGAGATCGCTGAGGCATTCACGAAGCTGAAGACACCGCCGAAGCGCTCCATCCTGTTTCTTGCGGTGACGGCGGAAGAGCAGGGCCTGCTGGGCACCAAGTTCTACGCTCATAACCCGCTCTACCCGCTCCACCGGACGCTCGCCAACATCAATATGGACGGCATGAACCAGTGGGGGCGGACCCGGGACATCGTCAGCATCGGCTATGGCAACACCACGCTGGACGACCTGCTGCGCGATGCCGCCGCAACGCAGGGGCGCACGGTCAAGCCAGACGCAGAGCCGGAGAAGGGGTACTTCTATCGCTCGGATCACTTCGAGTTCGCCAAGCAGGGCGTGCCAGCCCTGAGTCCGGACTCGGGCACCGAATTCATCGGCAAGCCGGAGGGGTACGGAGCACAAAAACGGAAGGAATACACCGAGCGCGACTATCACAAGGTTTCTGATGAAGTGAAGCCGGATTGGGACCTGTCAGGCGCCGTCGAGGACCTCCAACTCTTTTTCCAGGTCGGCTACAGCGTGGCACAGGGAAACAAGTACCCGGAATGGAAGCCGGGCACGGAGTTCAAAGCCCGGCGCGAGCAGATGCTCCGGCAGGCCACAGATAAAAACGAACGCTAAAAACGAACGCTAAAAACTAACGCTAAAAACCAACGCCAGGAAGGCGAATAAACATGGCGGAGACGATTACTCTGGAGGTGTCCCGGTATTCCCCCGAACAGGACCGGGAACCTTTTTTTCAAAGCTACACAGTGCCCCTGAACGAGGATTGGGTGGTCCTGGATGCCCTGAACCACATCAAGGACCGTCTGGACGGCTCACTCGCCTTCCGCTGGTCCTGCCACATGGGGATTTGCGGCAGTTGCGGGATGATGGTGAACGGGGAGCCGAAGCTGACTTGCGCTGTCTTCCTGACGCAGTACACGCCCGGACCGATACGGGTGGAGCCGCTTCGCTATTTTCCGGTTGCGCGGGATTTAGTCAGTGAAATGTCGGAGTTCATGACCAAGCTGAAGAAGGTCAAGCCATGGATCGTCCGCGAACAGGAGAAGCCCCTTTCGGAAGGAGAATATCTGCAGACCCCGGCCGAGCTGGAAACCTACAAGCAGTTCAGCATGTGCATCAATTGCATGCTCTGCTACGCTGCCTGCCCGGTCTACGGGCTGGACCCCATCTTTGTTGGGCCGGCGGCTCTTGCTCTGGCGCAGCGCTATAACCTGGACAACCGGGACCAGGGCACAGCCGAGCGCCTCCAGATTCTTTCCGACCATGATGGCATCTGGGCCTGCACGTTTGTTGGCGAGTGCACCAAGGTGTGTCCGAAGAATGTGGATCCAGCCGGAGCGATTCAGCAATACAAATTGGCGGTAGCCAAGGACTGGTTTACGTCCTTTCTGATGCCCCGCGGCGCGAAAGCCGGGGGCGCAGGAGCAGGGGACACAGGAGCCAGGGACACAGGAACCAGGGACACACGAGAACGATGAGCGAAGCCCACCAATCTCCGGCCTCTGGCGGCAAGCAACACGGTGAAGCTCCTGGTGTTCCGTACTCGGAATATCATCCCCGGTGGTATCGAAAGCCCCTCTCCACGTTTTGGTGGCTAGGGCAATGGTCTTTCTTCACATTCATGCTCCGCGAAATCAGCAGCGTCTTTGTTGCGTTTTTCGTCGTGATGACCCTGCTACAAATCCGTGCCTTGAGCCAGGGCCCGGAAGCTTACGCAAACTTCCAGGGCCGCTTGCAGTCGCCCGTGCTGCTGGCGCTGCATCTGCTCAGCTTCTTCTTCGTGCTGTTTCACACCATTACCTGGTTCAACCTAACGCCCCGGGCGATGGCGGTGCGCGTTCGCGGCAAGCGGATTCCTGATTTCCTGGTAACCGCACCGAACTACGTGGCCTGGCTGGTCGTCTCAGGCATTCTGGCCTGGTTGCTCCTGCGAGGGTAAATGCCGAAAAGACCGCTGGAACCGTTTCTCTGGACCCTGTTCAGCGCTGGTGGCGTGGTCGCTGCATTTTTGATTCCGGTCCACCTGCTCCTCTCTGGCATTGCGTTTCCGCTGGGTTGGCTGGAGACACCGAGCTACGAAAGAGCGCTGGCTTTGGCCGGACATCCCTTGGGGCGAATCTATTTATTCGTTCTCTGCTCGCTGCCGCTTTTCCACTGGGCACATCGGTTCCGCTACACCCTCTACGATGGGTTGCAGATCAAACACCTGAGTGAAATGATCAACCCCCTCTGCTATGGCGCCGCAATTGTTGGAACAATTCTTGCGGGCTATTTCCTGTGGAGTATTCCTTAGCCTTTGGAGTGTTCTTTAGAAAGAAAAGAAAAAGCAAACGCAAGAAGTCATAGCCTCTGGCGGTCACCTAATCAGGATCTGTTACCCCTATCCAACACCGTTTACGGACGCTTCAGCAGGTGCAGCAATTCGTCGAGTTCCTGCCGGATTTGCCGCAGCTTTTGTTGATCCGGTTTTGGTCGCGCCAGGTCAGGGCCCGGAAAAGCAATCTTCTGCTGCTTGGTTTCCGTACGCAGTTTTTTGCGGGCGCCCTCGATGGTAAAGCCTTCCTGGTAGAGGAGCTTTTTGATTTCCAATACCAGTTCCACGTCCTTGCGCCGGTACATGCGATGTCCGGTGGAACTCTTCACCGGCTTCAGCATCGGGAATTCCTTTTCCCAAAAGCGAAGGACGTAGGCGTGCGTACGGGTCAGCTTGCAAACTTCTCCAATGCGGAAGTAAAGCTTGTCGGGAATTGCGACCGCGTGCCGTCGCTCCGCCATGGGCTGCCGCTATGTTACGTGCCCGACCGCCAGCCCGTCAATGCAGCGTTCCGTGCTTGGCGCTTGATGTGGGGAGTGGGCGTTGGATATCTCGCTCGAAGAGCATTCTGATAGCTGCAGGGGGGCGCTACCCTTCCGCCCGGAAGCGGTCGCGGCATTCGGCAGAGCAGAAGTAGTATTGCTGACCGCGGGCTGGCGCTTTCAGCGCCAACTCCTCGGCTACGTAGATGCCGCACTGCGGGTCTTTGTGGACTTGCCCGGTGATCGGAGGGGGCGAACTGGAGGAGGAGGAAGACAGGCGCAGGAAGCCCATCAACTTCCTGTAGAGATAGAAAAGGAAGAACAGTAAAAGGCCAAAGAAGACAACCCGAAGCATCAATCCCATAAAACCAACATGCCAAGCGCCAGATCTTCCCTTTCGGCCCCGGTCGGGCGCCCGGCTGTCCCTCGAAACGGGGAATCCTGAACCCGCCTACCGCCGCCGGCGCCTCTTTTTCTTCTCCTTCTTGAACTGGGTCTCAACCTTGACGTCAAACGATTCAATCAAGGACTTGGCGCCTGCGGCGTAGGGCCCAGTCGGCTCCAATTCGATGTACTTCTGCAGGGCTTCCACCGTGCCGGGGGCCGCGGTGATCTTGCCGGTTTTCTCATCCAGCGTGGCTTCAGCGCTCAACGACACGCCAAGCTGATACCAGGCCATCGAGTATTCGGGGTCGAGCTCGGTGGCCTTGCGGAAGGCCAGGACAGCCCCCTTGATCTGGGCATTGTTGGTCAGCACGGCGCCCAGGTTGAAGAAGTAACGGCCGCCATTGGACGGGTCAAGCTCAGCGGATCTGCTCAGTTC
>JAKZXP010000237.1:0-4158 GCA_047514915.1 Terriglobia bacterium | reverse complement strand
ATGTAGTCGAACATCAAGGCGGCCACGGCCAGCCGGGCCATCGTTCCGCCCATCGCTTCCTTCACCACGCGATAGACCCCGCCGCGGGTGAACATGCCGCAGCTCTCGATGTAGACCATGCGCACGGCATTGGCGAACAGCATCACCGCCAAGATGAACCAAGGGGCGGCTTTGCCGTAAGCCTGCTCGGCGATGCCCGCGGCGTAGAAGGCCGACGAGCCCAGGTCGTTGAGGACGATGGCGGCAGCGCGCCAGAAGCTGATGAAGCTGAGCAGCACCGTGGTGGCGACCACGATGCGGACCCGCTGTGGTGCTGCCGGTGGGGTTTGCGCGATTTCGGCCATGCTTCGCTAGCGGTTCGGGATGGCCATGACCAAACCGAGCCGATGGTACGTGCCGGCTGGCGTTACTGTCAATCCAACCGTTCCCGCCGGTTGTGGGCTACTTTGAAAGTAGCCTACTACCATCCCCCGGCCAAGAAGTGCCGCACCTGGCAACGCCAATCTGTGCACTCAGAGCTCCCGGTCCGGAGCCGGCTTCGCCCGGAGGGAGGACGACTGGCGGCCAGTAGGAAGCTCGGACGCAGGATGGAAATCGGTGCGCTCGACTCGCTTGTGGTATCCCTGATTTTTGATCAGCCCGATGCGGGCGTGCCACCTTTCTTCGGCAAAGTAAGGGAGCCAGACACCGTTGACCGGCCTTTGCCGCACCTCCATGGTAGCTCCCTGACGGACTTTCAGCAGCACCCCGCCCCAGATGTTGAAGTCGCGCGTCACCTGGGCTTCGAAGCGCACCACGTGCGCGGACTCGGGGTCTACCCAGCTCAACGCGGTGATATGCCTCAGCAACTCGGTGGCGCGGGATTTGGACCGGTAGCCTGGCTTCGGCGTCAAGCGGTAGAGGACAGTTCGCCGTCCCTCGACCATCCGTTCCCCCACACGAGCGAAGTCGAGCGCCTTGGGGACTTCGCCGATCATCGTCTGGTAGCGCCGCTGGCGCTTGGCGGCCTGCTGCACCTGCTTCTGCCAGTTGTTGTCCTGGCGGATGTCGGGCCAGGGATCGGTCTCCCGCTGTCCTGTGGGCTGCTCGTTAATCAGCAGTTGCTTATACAGCGGCACGCCGTCCAGGTGGCAAACCAGCTCCTCGCGCTCCTCGGTCTCCTTCACCCGGCCGTCGTCGTGCAGCTGCTCTTCCAGAATGCGCTGGCGGAAGCAGAACTGCAGTAGACGCTTCATGGCTGCCTGCTGGTTGGCCACAATGCGGGTGATCAGGGATGCATCGGGCGCAGCAGCCGGCTGCCTCTGAGAGAGCTCAACGCCGCGCAACAGTCCTGGCAAGGCCAGCACCAGAACGGCTGTCCATAGCAGCAGCCTAGTTCTTCCCTCGGGAGATGGCGGCATCATTAGAGTCCGTGACTGCGAGTCCGTGACTGCCGGGAAGCGGAACAGCTTCCGGCGCTCTACCTTAGCCTTACGCACCTCTGGCTACTTCGGTTTCATGCTTGCCGAAGATGGCTGTCTTAATTGGGCGTAGTTCTCGCAAGGCCAAGACCTTGCTTATAGCATCCCTCCACCCTCAATACAAATTACGCTCGTCCGACCGTTGGGTCGAACGGCCGCTGTGTCTAACGGTTGGTGGCTGCCGCTCCAGTTCGCGATCTAACGCCTGAGTCCGCCTTTTGTTCTGCGCCTGGAGGCGACCTTGGTCACTAAAACATTTCTCTTGACACCTGATTAAAACATTTACAAAAATTTGGTTTTTATGGGAAGACCGTGGTGGACGCGGACAGGATGAGGTCTTCGGCGTGAAGGAGGGGAGAGTGAGGCGATTTCCGATCTACAGAATCATGCTGATCGTGTTGTTCGCGGCGGCAGTGGGTGCATGGTTTGGCAGCCAACCGGCGCAGGCGCAGGAGTCGTGCCTTAAGTGGAATGGCTGCTGCCTGGGTTACTGCCATATCCGCTATACCTTTGACTGTGCAACTTGGGTTTGCCAGGTCGAGATTTGCTCCACGCCTTCGGACAATCCGTATTGTCAGCCACCGTGGGGCGACTGGTATACCGACACCTGTGTGGGGTACGGCTGGCCTGCGTGCTCCAACCCTACGTTTTTCTTCTGTCCGCTAACCTGCGCTTGACGAGGCCACATGTCGAAAGCGTCGGAGCACAAAAGCCTTATGAGACCCAAATTTCTGCTGATCCTATTGCTGATGCTGGTTGCTGGCCTGGCCTCGTTTCGGGCCGTCCGATACAGCCGTTCCCAAGCGGTGTTTGCCGAAGCGAGGAAAGCTTTCTTCGTCAAGATGTATGGGAAGGCCGGCCTGGCGGATGATCCCACAAAGTTCCGGGAACGTGACTTTTTCTATGCCGTTCGCAGCGACGGCTCCTACGCTCAAGGCGAGTATACCGAGCTTCCAAATGACGGCATGCTGATTCACAGCGGTGGGGTGACGCTGGTTCCTGAAAAGAGGATGATCGGATTTACGCAACGCACGCGGTCGAAGACCACCTTCCATCTGAGAGAAGAACACATCATCAAGCCCTATGCGCGCTTCACGGATCCGAACTGCGCCGTGCACCCCCTGGATCCCCGGCAATTTGGCGTCCTCGGCGAAGACACCATACTCGGCTTCAGGGTCATCCGTTTACAGGAAGTCAGTGGCGGCGATCAATTCTGGCGAGCGCCGGATCTGGATTGCCATGCCCTCCGCAGGAGATTCGAGTACCGGAGAGCCGACGGGACCGTGACGGACTATAGCGAAGAAACGGCAATTTCTGTGGATGTAGGGGAGCCGCCGCCGGAGCTTTTCGAGATCCCAGGCAACTACATCGAGAGGGCTCCCTCCCAACACCATCAAGCCAATATGGCTGACTGGGCAACCAGTCAGCGGCCACCTATTGCTGTTCCACCCACCAGTCAAGACATTCAGCGGAAGCTGGCAAACAAGGACCTGCAGTACGAAACGTTAAAGGCCAACGCGCCACAGTAGAGCCGGGATCTCACGCCTACAAGCTCCTCTGACACGATTGCAGAGGTTTATCGGCTGGCCTGAAGCAGTTTACCCAGGATCGCGGCGTGTCTGGCGCCAGTAGCGGAGGGCAGGTTGGCAGGAATTTTCTTCAGCGTGTGATAGGCCAGCACGGCGAACAGCACCGCCTCTTTGGCGTCCCCGGGGATCCCAAACTTCTCAGCAGCTAGAATGTGGATGGGCAGTGCGGCCGCCAGCCTCGCCATGAGAAACCGATTGTGGACGCCCCCGCCTGAGACCACGAGGTCGTTGATAGGTCCGGGGGCAAAGCGTCGGATCGCACCGGCGATGGAGTCGGCGGTGAGCGCCGTGGCAGTGGCCAGCAGATCTTCGGGCGACAGCTTCTCACGGAGCAGCGTGGCCACAAACTCGCGCCCGAACTCCTCCCGGCCTGCTGTGCGTGGCGCAGGCTGTCGGAAGAACGGGTGGCGTAACAGGCGGCGTAGCAGCGCTTGGTGCACGCGGCCTCGCGCCGCCACTTGACCGTCGCGGTCGAAGTGGCGACGGCCGCCGGTGAAGTGCTCCACCAGCGCATCCAGTACCATGTTGCCCGGACCGGTATCCAGCGCCACCACATCGGCTGGCGCTGCGCCGGGCGGGATCAGGGTGACGTTGGCGATGCCGCCGATATTCAGCGCCGCGCGTCCTCGCTGCGGGTGCCGGTAGAGCAGGTAATCCAGGAGGGGCGCCAGCGGCGCGCCCGTGCCTCCCGCCGCCATGTCGGCCGTACGGAAGTCGGCCACCGTAGGAACGCCAATTCGCTCGGCGATTATGGCCGGCTCGCCAATCTGCAACGTCGATGCCACTCGGAAGCCGTGCGCGTTGCTGGCGCGGCCCTGGTGGTAGATGGTCTGGCCATGCGAGCCGATCAAGTCCAGTGACTGCAGCGGGATTTGCGCCATTGCGCAGGTTTTCACAACAGCGCGCCCGAACAATTCTCCCACCAGGAAGTTGAGCTGGCTGATTTCGGCTATCGAGATTTGCCTGGCGTTGCAACTTTCAAGCAACGCCAGGCGGACCCGGGCCGGATAGGGCACTGTCCGGAAGGCTTCCAGGCGTGGGCGAATGCGGGCGCCGATGCCGACGATGGCCACGTCAATGCCGTCCATCGAGGTGCCGCTGATGAGTCC
>JAKZXP010000236.1:0-6047 GCA_047514915.1 Terriglobia bacterium | reverse complement strand
ATGTACTGTGGAAGTTGTCTTCGGGATAACGCTCTGGCGGCAGAGCTGATGTCCCAAGGCCATGAAGTGATCCTTCTCCCCATTTACACACCCACTCGGACCGACGAGCCGAACGTCAGCCAGAGCAGAGTGTTCTTCGGGGGAATTAGTGTGTATCTTCAGCAACGCTTGGCTCCGTTTCGCAAGACGCCCTGGCTGCTGGACAGGCTGTGGGACTCTCGCGTGGTGCTGCAGGCGGCCACCCGGCGCTGGGTCCAAACCGAGCCCCGCCTGCTGGGCGAACTCACGATCTCAGTGTTGAAGGGCGAGGAGGGCTTCCAGCGCAAGGAACTCCTCAAATTGCTGCACTGGCTCGAAACGCAGAGTCCTCCCGACGTCGTCAACCTTCCGAACTCCCTCCTTATTGGACTGGCGCGTCCCTTGAAAAAGGCGCTGGGCTGTCCGGTCTGCTGCACCCTCCAGGGCGAGAGTGTATTTCTGGAAGGCCTCGCGGAGCCCTACAGGAGCGCCGCTCTGGATTTGATCCGGGCGAACGTTGAGTTTGTGGATGCTTTTTTGCCGGTGAGCGAATACAGCGCCGAATTCATGTCCAAGTATCTGGGCATACCCGACAGCAAAATGCACGTGGTGCCATTGGGAATCAACTTGAAAGGATATGCAGCCAACAGGCGCCAGCGGTCCAGCTGTTTCACTGTCGGCTACTTTGCTCGGATCACTCCAGAAAAAGGATTGCACGTGCTGTGCGAGTCGTACAGGCGCCTGCGGCAAGGGAACAACCTGCCCGCGGTCAGGCTGGAGGTGGCCGGTTACCTGGCCCCCGAACAGCAAGACTATCTGCGTGCCATCGAGCGACAGATGGAGGAGTGGGGCCTGGACGGGGAGTTCCGCTACCGAGGCATTCTGGACAGAGACGCAAAAATCCGGTTTCTTCAAAATCTGGACGTGCTTTGCGTTCCGAGCACCTACAGCGAACACAAGGGCATCTACTTGCTGGAAGCAATGGCCAACGGTGTGCCGGTGGTTCAGCCCAGGCGGGGCGCCTTCGCGGAAATCATCGCCAAAACGTCGGGGGGATTGCTGGTGGAACCGGATGATTGCGACCGTCTTGCCGAGGGGATTCTGGCCATCTGGAAAAATCCGGCCTGGGCGACGGAACTGGGGCGAAATGGCTCCAACGGAGTTCGCGAGCACTACAGCGTCGCTGGCATGGCCGGCCGCGCCCTGGAGGTCTACGCGAGCCTTCAGAGTGCGGTGAGACAGCCTCAACAGCGCACCACAGTGGCCGAGTGCAATTGAACGAACGGCTCGGCCGAGGTCTTGCCCTTTGCTCGAAGTCGCCAACCTCACCAAGGAATATCCAGGTCCGCGGGGTCCACTCTCCATCCTTTCCGGAATCAACGTTTCTCTCTCCCGCGGAGAGGCGGTCTCGATCATGGGGCCGTCAGGCAGCGGCAAGAGCACCTTGCTGTATATCCTCGGTGCCTTGGAACCGCCCAGCGCGGGAACGGTCAGCTTGGACGGCGAGAACCCGTTTGAACTGAGCGAAAGAGAGCTGGCTGCATTCCGGAATAAGAAAATCGGGTTTGTCTTCCAGGACCACTGTCTGCTGCCGCAGTGCTCGGTTCTGGAGAACGTTCTAACTCCGAGTTTGGTCGCAGGCCCAGGCAACGATTATGTTGCTCGGGCACAGAGTCTGCTGGAGCAGGTGGGCCTGGCCGAACGCCTCGAGCACCGCCCAGCCGAACTCTCTGGCGGTGAAAAGCAGCGGGTGGCCCTGGCGCGCGCGCTCCTGATGGACCCGGTGTTGCTGCTCTGCGACGAGCCAACGGGCAATCTGGATCGCCGTTCGGCCCAGGGGGTGGCCTCCCTGTTGCTGGAGGTGCACCAGCGTCAGGAGACCATCCTGGTGATGGTCACCCACAGCACCGAGCTGGCCGCCCGGTTCCCCGTACGATTTGAATTGGTTGGAGGACAGCTCCAACGAGCGTAATGCGGACAGCCACCCTCCTCAAGCGTAGTCTTACCCACTACTGGCGCACCAACCTGGCGGTTGTGGCGGGAGTGTCCATTGGTGTGGCAGTGCTGGCTGGCGCCTTGCTGGTGGGAGATTCCGTCGGTGCCAGTTTGCGAGACTTGTTCCTGCTGCGGCTGGGAAAGGCGGACCACGCCATTTCTTCCTCCGGCTTCTTCCGCGAAAGGCTGGCCGTCGATCTGCAACTGCATGGCAGGTTCTCGGAGACCTTCCGGGCGGCATGCCCGCTGATTATGCTGGAAGGACTCGTCAGGCACCAAGAAAGCGGCCGCCGCGGCTCTGGCGTCCGAGTGTACGGCGTGGATGAACAGTTTTGGAAGTTTCATGAAGATCCAGGCGCGCAACGTCTCGGCAATCGCGAGGGTTTCCTCAGCAGTGCACTGGCGCAGGAGTTGGGAAGCAAAACCGGAGATTTCATTCTGGTCACAATCCAAAAGCCCGAGGCCGTTCCCGCCGAGTGGCTGCACGGCCGAAAAGGTAGCATCGGCAGTACCATCCGATTGACCCTTCGCGGGATACCCTCTGCCTCAGCCCTTGGGGAGTTTTCCATCCATCCGCAGCAAGGCCAGGTTCGCGCCGTCTTTGTCCCGTTGCGGCGGTTGCAGCAGGAGCTGGAGTTGGAAGGCAAGGTCAATACCATTCTGGTGTCGGAGAGGGATGCGGGGACTGGGCGAACGGATGCAACCAGCGCAGCCAGGTTGGAGCTGCTCGGAAAACTCTTAGAAGACACCTTCACCCTGGAAGATCTGGGGATCCAGCTCAGCGTGCTGGAAAAGCGCCGCTGCTTGGTGCTCGAAAGCGACAGCGGACTGATCGGCGATCCTCTGGCGAAAGCGGCCCGCGCGACAGCCAACCGCCTGCGCCTGCACAGCTCGGCTATTTTCACGTATCTGGCAAACAGTATCCGTTCCGGTTCGCGCGAAATCCCTTATTCACTAGTGACCGCAATAGATCGCAAAGGCTACGAGCAACTGCAACGCGGGGCGACACGGAAAGCGCCGCAACCATCCCCTTCCGCGTTGTTGCCGGCCCCTTCCGCGTCGTTGCCAACGATCGTGCTGAACGATTGGGCAGCCCGCGACCTGGCTGCCCAGGTCGGCCAAATTGTCTCGCTGGAATACTACGTTTGGGAAGAACAGGGGCGCCTCCTGACCCGCAGGGCGCAATTTCAACTTACGGGCATAGTTCCCATCGAAGGGGCCGCGGGTGACCCGGATTTGGCTCCACAATATCCAGGAATTACAGACTCGGACAACCTGGGGGATTGGAACCCCCCGTTCCCCATCGACCTGGGTCGTATCCGGCACCAGGACGAGCAGTATTGGGACCAATACCGAACTACGCCGAAGGCCTTCATCCTGCTGGAGAAGGGGCAGCAACTCTGGCAGTCGCGCTTCGGAAAGCTAACCTCGTTGCGCCTATTTGTGGAGGAGCCAGCAGCCGCGCCGACCGCAAGTTCCGGCTCCGACCAGCTACAGGCAGCGCTGAAGTCCTACCGAAAGAGCCTGAAGACCGCGCTAGACCCCGTCCAGATGGGCTTCTCCATTTCCGCAGTGAGGGTTCAGGGGCTCCAGGCATCTCGTGGAGCTACCGATTTTGGAGAATATTTTCTCTATTTCAGCTTTTTCCTGGTGATTTCCGCGCTGCTGCTTACAGGACTCTTCTTCAAATTAGGGGTGGAACAGCGTCTGGCGGAGATCGGCATTCTTCGAGCTATTGGTTTCCCCAGTGCCAAAATTCGGGCTCTCTTTTTGACAGAAGGTCTCACTCTGGCGACGGCCGGCAGCTTGCTGGGCCTGGTCGGCGCCCTCGCCTACGGCTGGCTCATCATGCACGGGTTGCGTACTTGGTGGGCAGATGCGGTAGGCACCAGACTCCTGACCCTGCATATTTCCTTTACCTCACTGGTCCTGGGCGGGGTGGGCGGCATCCTGATGGCCACCATTTCCATCGCCTTGACTCTGCGGGGCCTTCGGCCAACGACACCCCGCGGCCTGCTGAGTGGCACGGTTGAAAGTGCTCGCCAGTCTGCTTCGAAAAGCCAGAGGGCATTCTGGCTAGGTGTCGCATTCAGCCTGCTCGGTTGCGTACTTCTAGTGAGCGCGTCCAGACAATGGATTGGGCAAGTGTCCGGCTTTTTTGGCACCGGCATTCTTCTGTTGGTGGCCCTCCTTTTTTATCAATGGGGCTGGCTTGTGAAGGGTCGAAGATCACTTCTTAGCGGAAGTGGAGTGCAGGGCCTGTCGCGGCTAGGGTTCCGCAACACAACCCATCGCCCGGGACGGAGTATCCTCTCGATCGCCCTCATTGCCTCGGCCACATTCATCATCGTTGCCGTAGGGGCCTTCCGGCGGAGCGAGCCGGCCGCTCTTGACCCAAAATCAGGCACTGGCGGCTTTCCGCTCCTGGCAGAATCGCTCCTACCGGTCCACTACGACTTGAACACAGATTCCGGCAAGGAAGGTCTGAATCTGTCGGTACGCGAAACCTCGGCGCTCGAGAAGGTGACCTTCGTGCCGTTTCGGCTGAAACCCGGAGACGACGCCAGCTGCCTCAACCTCTACCGGCCTCAGAATCCGCGAATCCTGGCTGCCTCCAGTGCCTTCATCAGGAGCGGTCGTTTCTCTTTTCAGGATTCTCTGGCCAGCACTCCTGAGGAAAAGGAAAATCCCTGGCTGCTTCTCGAGGCGGAGCCAGCCGACGGAGCAATCCCCGCCATTGCCGACGCCAACTCGATGGCGTACGTACTCCATCTCAAGCTGGGCGACGAATTCCTCTTCGAGCGGGAGACGGACCGCCCGGTCCGAATGCGCATGGTTGGCGCGCTGGCAGACAGCGTTTTTCAAAGGGAACTTCTGATTTCGGAAAAGCATTTCCTGCGCCTTTTCCCGAACCAGCAGGGATCCCGCTTCTTCCTGCTCGACATGCCTTCCCACCAGGTCGAGCCGTTGACCGGGGTGCTGGAGGAAGGCCTGACGGATTACGGGTTTGATGTCGTTTCCACCGAAGGTTTGCTGGCCTCTTTCCATCGCGTAGAGAACACTTACATTTCCACGTTCCAGACTCTGGGGGGCTTAGGTCTGCTGCTGGGGACGCTCGGGCTGGCTGCGGTCTTGTTGCGCAACGTACTGGAAAGGCGACGGGAACTGGCGCTTTTGCGGGCGCTCGGGTTCCGCTCGGCGGATCTGGGCTTGATCGTGGTCGCAGAGAATGCGCTACTGCTCTTCGGCGGATTGGTTACCGGCGCAGTCTCCGCATTGCTGGCTATCGCGCCGCCATTCGTTATCCGCGGCAGTCAGTTTCCTGCCCTGTCGCTGGGCTTGATGCTGCTCGCCGTGCTTGTGACTGGGGTGGCGGCATCCGTGCTGGCAACGATGGCCGCGATGCGTTCTCCCCTGTTGCCAGCCTTACGCGCAGAGTAGTGAGTAGCCTGCTAGGAGACGAATTGGGAGTTCTTGTTTTTCCTCAGGCAACACAAGTATGCTTGCCCTTTATGCTTGGCCTTATGGAGCCGGTTAGCCGAAAAGGAAGACAATTTCCCGCCACAAGAAAACGACTACGCAATAGGAGTCTTTTTTTCCTGCTCCTGCTTGGTTTTTCGACCGTAGCCCTCGCCGAGAATTGGCCGCAGTGGCGGGGCCCGCATCTAAATGGAGTGAGCGGGGAGAAGAACCTACCCGTCCGCTGGAGTACCGAGAAAAACATAGCGTGGAAGCTTGCGATGCCCAGTTGGAGCGCCTCCACTCCGATTATTTGGGGTGACCATGTCTTCCTCAACGTAGCAGATGGAAGCGATCTCTATCTGTGGTGTGTAGACAGAAGAAAGGGCGCGCCCATCTGGAAAAGACACCTGGGAAGTGGCAACGTCAAGACGCGGAAGCAAAATATGTCGTCTCCGTCCCCGGTCACCGATGGAAAGAACGTGTATGTCATGAGCGGAACCGGGATTCTCAAGGGGTTTACCTTTGCTGGCAACCAGCTGTGGGCGCGCGATATCCAGAAGGATTACGGCCGC
>JAKZXP010000235.1:0-2807 GCA_047514915.1 Terriglobia bacterium | reverse complement strand
CGCGCAAGTTGGTGACGATGCGCAGCGGGAGTGGCGTGGCTTCCCGGCTCTCTGGCCAGGCAGAGCCCAGCCGGTCACGCAAGTCAGCCAGCACGAAGCGGCTTCGGCCGGAAGGCAAGCCCAGATCCGCCACCACGGTTTGCCAGGTGCCGTCGGGCCGGCGCGCCTCCAGCCGCGGGGGCACGGCCACGCGCAGCGGATTTTGGCTGGCGGCCGTGGCGACGTTGGAATCCATCCAGTAGGTCCAGCCGCGCAGCACCAGGAAGTCGGCGCCGGGCGGCAGCTCCAAGTATTCGGCGTACTGCTCGACCAAGCCGGGTAGCACCTCCTTGCTGGGCTCTGCTGGGCTGGGCTCTGCTGGCTCCCGCCGGGAGGGAACCGGCGTCACATCCGCCAGCACGACCGGAGCGATGTCCGACGGAGCGCCGCGGTAGGCCTCGTCCACAAACGCCCGCAGGCCTCTAGGATAGTCCAGCGCCACCAACCGCGCGCCATCCAGGTAGACGGCTTCGCGCAGCTCTTCGGTAAATTGGAAGACATAGCGGCCGTCTCGCGCCCGCATCTGCTGCCCCGGCAAGAAGACATTCTCGCGCGAGCCAGGCAGAATGAAGCCGCCGCGCCCGTCCGGCTCGCCCAGTGGAGTGATGCTCAATACCTCGCCGAAATAGCGGAATTCGTTGCCGTCCCAGAGGTAAAGAAACGGGCAGGAGCTGGCCAGCCGGTCCTGCTCGGCCACGCGCACGGCGCGATTGGTAGGGGTTTCGATCACGTTCTGCACGATGCCGTTGGGCCAGGTGACGCGCACCACGTCCACGCGCTTCAACTCGCCAGTCTCAATCGTCAGCGGCTCGGCGCCGACTACGGCGCGCACGTAGAAATTGCCGGCTTTCACCTCCACCACGGCCCCCACTCCCGTCTTGTTACTGCGCACGCCCTCCAGGTTGAGGTGCAGCCAGTGGGTTTGCGGGGACACGCGGTCCAGCTTCCACACCTGGCCCTTTTCGGCGCGCCCCAGCAGGGAGAGCTTTCCCTCGCGCAGGTACACTGTTTTCAACGCAGTGACTGCGTCGGGCAGCGGGGGACCGGTACGCTGTTGGAAGCGCCGTCCCGCTGAATTCAGCCAAAAGCGGAGCCGGGCTTTGCCTTTTTCCGAAACCTCAACCGTCGCAAGATCCTGAAGCCCATCTCCATTCAGATCGCCCAGCGCGAACGGGCCCTTTGCACCCTCGATCTCCGCGAGCTGGCTGCCCCGATTCCACCACACCGAAACACCTTCCGAGGAACCAAAGACCAGGTCAAAGGCACCGTCCGCGTCCAGGTCTGCGGTGGCCACCGCTGTTCCCTTGGCCTGGGCAAACGGCGCCGATACGCCAAACTTGCCTCCCCGCAGGTTGGAGAACAGCCAGGCGCCGTCCGGGCCTGCGACAGCGATGTCGGTGTCGTCATCGTTGTCGAAATCCGCAACCGCCGCGCCACACACTTGCTTGTCGCCCGGAACAACAACTTGGGCGGCGGTGGTGACATCGGAGAACGTATCTTGGCCGCCTGCGTCGGCGCCGTTATTCCTCTCCAGGCGGGGCCGACCGCATTTTGCCGGAATCAGGAGGCGATCCAGGTCGCCGTCCACATCGTAGTCGAAGACAACGGTGTAGGTTTCGACCACCGGGAAATCGGCCGCCGGATGGGGAGCGTGAGCGGCGAAAGCCGGTGCAACTACCTTCCGGCGCGCCGGAGCAGCCTCGGCCGGGACCTGGGGAATGGCCAGCGGCCCTAGCTCCAGCATGGCAGATGTCTGGACTGACTCGCCCCGCTGCTTCCGGTGCTCCTGCCAACGGCCGAGCACGCGTTTGGCCTCTTCGGCTCGACCCAGTCGCCGCAGCAGGCGCGACGTGCGGTATTCAGCTGAAAGGTACCAGCCCGGCCCAAAATCAATGCCACGATCCAGCACGCGCTGGAAGTAACCCAGAGCTTCCTCCAGACGACCCTGCGACATCAGGACCACACCGGTGTTGAACAGAGTGGCTATGTCGGAGGCGCCAGCCTTTTCTGCACGCTCGAAGTATTCCAGCGCTTTCTGGAAACGTCCCTGGTGCTTGTACAGAATGGCCAGCCCATACAAGGGCGCCGGCGAGCCGGGATTCATCTGCCGCGCCGTCTCCAGAGCCGCCAGCGCCCCTTCTTCGTCCTGGACTCCAATCAGCGCCAGCCCCAGGTTCAGGTGATCCGCAAACGCACCGGCCCCCGGTTGGGCGCGCAGCACGCTCCGGAACTGCTCGGTGGCCGCCGGGTAGTTTCCCTCCTCGTAGTAGGCCTGGCCCAGCCGCCGCGCCCTTTGCACCTGCTCCGCTACATCAGCTGCCTGCCCGAAGAACAGCAGGAAGCTGGCAGCCACAAGTCCCTTCACAACTTGTTTCATAATTCGTTCCCGCCTGATCCCTCATCCTCTTTACCCCGGATCAGACTGCTGCGTGTATCCGCCTTCCTAATGCTTTCGTCTGCCCTATCCCTCCAACTTCAACCGGCCAGCTTCAACCGGCCCCAAGACAAAGGTAACGGGAGATACAGCGATTTGTCAAAATGGGGTTGGGGATTGGGTGAACCTGGTTGATCTGGCCGGATCGTCCAACAGTCGAAAAAATATTAGTAGCCAAGAATAGAATTAGCGCCCCGTCATCGCCATAGCAGGATGCTGAAAAAACCCTGCACAGACTGAAGTCTGTGCCACCGCCAACTCGCAAGTTGCTGAAAAGTGGCACAGGCTTCAGCCTGTGTGGTTCCTTCTGACACCTTCGATTGGAGTTTTTCAG
>JAKZXP010000234.1:0-8697 GCA_047514915.1 Terriglobia bacterium | reverse complement strand
GACGTGGCCCTTGACTGGCTTGGTGCAGGACGAGTAAACGCACACGCGGGCCTTGCGCTTCCGGTGGTAGTCGCGTTTTCTCTGCGGCGCCTGCTTCCGCTTTCTTTCCCGGCTGTAATCTCTACCCTGTTTTAGATGTATCGCACAGAACAACCTAGATACTGCCTTCGTCCCGCAGATTACACACTTCCCTTGGTTTTCCTTTCGCAGTTGCCAGTGCCTCTGCCTGGATAAAGTAGAGTCGCCTCCAAGGAAGTTCCGCATGCCATTATTACAGCCAAGTCGTTTCTCAATTGCCAAGGAAATAATTGGCTGAATGCCTCTGTTCTCCGCGGCAAGGGAAAAGGTGTCAGGACCCGCCCGAACCGACCCCACTACGGGATAGACACTCAGAAGGGCTAGGCCACCGGAGGTATAGGTTAGGGCTGTCTATTGGTGGCGCAGCCAAGGGGTTAATGTAGAGGTGCGCGGAGTCTAGGCCGCGTCGGCCTGGGTTGTCAACGGCGGTGCTGGCCGAGACGACGGGCTTTCAGGACCCGGCGAGGACCGCGCGGAGCCCCCAGAGAGAAGAACTGTGCTGGAAGGGCTAAGTTGGAGGCCAATAGGTGTATGCTCACGAGTGCCGGAGGGTCAAAAAACTAATTCCGGTTAAAATAACCCATTGGCGAGGAGACCTCCCGGGCGGGTGATCGCACGGGACGTCACACGAGCTATCCATCCGGGGCAACCGTTGACCGTACGCTCCCCCTTAAAGACATAACTTTATGATTTCAAAGGCTGAATTCAGATTATCCAAGCTCCTCCTGCTTACGGTTGGCCATTTTACGGTGGACTTCTATGCCGGGTTTATTCCCGTGCTGGTGCCGGTGTTGCAGCGGGCCGTGGGTTTTACGCTTACCGAGGCGGCCATCCTGGTTTCGGCCTTTTCGCTTTCGGCCTCATTCTCCCAGACACTTTTCGGGGTGTTGTTCGACCGCTGGCGCAGTGTGCGCCTGGTGGCCTTCGCTCCCATGCTCGCCGCAGTCACACTGAGTTGTATCGGGATCATGCCTTCCTACATCAGTCTGATTTTCCTGGTCATCGCCGGCGGTCTGAGCATTGCCGCATTTCATCCCTACGGCGCATCCCTGGCGGCGCTCGAAAGCGGGCCCCGGCACAGTGTCGGAATGTCCATCTTCGTCACCGGCGGGGTGATGGGCGTGGCCGTGGGAGCCCTGGTGGCCGCGGCGCTGGTCGACTGGGGAGGATTGTCCGCGACGGTTTATGCCGTCGTTTTCGGATGTCTGGTTGCCTTCCTGATTCGCCGCAACATCAACGAAAGGCACGTGCCTCAGGAGGGAAAATCTCAGGGGGCGGGAACCCTGCCAACGGGCTACGGATTACTGTTTGGCCTGGGAATTCTCTCCATGCTTCGCGCATTTGTAATCCTGGGCTTTCAGACCTTTGTGCCGCTCTACCTGACCGAACTCGGCACCCCGCTCCCTACCGTGGGCCTGACCTTCTTTGTGTTCGGGATTGCGGGAGGAATCGGCAGCTTGACGGGCGGTACCTGGGCCGAGCGCATCGGCGAAAAGGGAGTCCTGTTTGCATCCTTCCTGATTCCCATCCCGCTCTTGCTCGGATATCTCCTTTTGGGGACTTCCGTTGCGGGCATCGCGTGCTTCGGACTGGCGGGGTATTCCATCTTCACCGGAGTGCCCATTCTGATCGCCATCAGCCAGCGCAGCTTTCCCCGGCGAGTGGGGACGATTTCGAGCTTCGTGATGGGCGTGAGCTGGGGGATGGCGGCAATCGGCATTACCCCGGCGGGAATGTTCGCCGAAAGATTCGGGCTTTACTCGACCCTTTGGGTTCTGGGGCTGACCGGTTTCGTGGGATTCCCGGTGGCGGTCTTGCTGTTTCGCAGGCAACCCGTGCCGGCGATTCCTCCCGCCCAGAACGAAGTCAAGGAAATCGACTGGGAAGCGACCTGATCTTTTCCCTTATTCCGCCAGGTAAATTCTTCTTGAAAGAAAAACCCAGGGCTGCAGATTTCCGATGGAAATTCAACCTTGCCTGGGATTCCCCATTGAGGTCGACACGGGCACTGGCTGTATCGGTAACCGCGTCTACACAGACCTCGGGGAAGACGTTTGTGGGGACTATCGGCCTTCTGCGCGAGGCCTACTTCCCCGAAGGGAATCCAGGCACTTGTCCGGTTAGCGCGTTATACATCCAAGTGGCGCACCGCTGAGCGGGTGGGGGTATGATTGCTCGCGGCTTAACGCTTCGGTTGAGCCGCGCGAGCACAGCGAGCGTCGGTCTCCAACCAGTTGTTAGAGCGCCGTTCCCTCTGGTGGGATTCCGCCTCGGCGCCACATGAACACCCCAAGAGCCAGCATGCACACCAGCAGGAGGGAACCCGACGGCATATTGATCGCCATCGCCACCGTTGAAACCCCTGTATATGCCATCACGACGCCGCAACTGCTGGAGGCCATCACCGCCCAACTTGCAAAGAAAGGAGTTGCCAGGGTGGCCGGAGCTCCCTAACGTATGAAAACCAGCGCCGCTACTTTCAACGGAAATCCGGACAATCTCAAAAATTAGCGGCACGCAGGGTTTGGAAGTCCTGAGCCTTTTCGGAGAGTTCCGCAGCTCGCTTCGCCGCCGCCTCCCCGCTCTCTTTGAAACTTTTCAGAGCAGCTGCTTTCGCCTGGGCAGCGGCCTCCAGCTTCCAGAGAATCTGCGTGATCTCGCGTTCGGCGGCTTCCTGATTGCTCCGGGCCTGATCGATGGACTGCCGGGCAGCTTCGGCCATATTGCGGGCCTGTTCGCGCTTCTCGGCCAGCTCTTGGGCGCACTGTGCGGCCTCCGCAGCTTCGCGCCGCATTTTTTCTGACTTGGCTTCGGCCTCATCGACCTCCTCGGTGGTTTTGAGGAGGGCCCTGGCCGCTGCCTCGGCCTTCGACTCCGCTTCCGGAATTTGAATTGCGGCTTCTTGGGCTTTCCGCTCGGCTGCCGTGCGGGCGCCGGTGAGCTTTGTTAACTCTGCTTCGGCGCGGTTTGTCGCCTCGATGGCGTTGCGTTGCGCGGCCTGAGCTTCAACATGGCGGGTGGCTGCGGCTGCTTCGCTCGCGGCGGCTTCCTCCGCCGCCTGGCGTGCCTGTTCGGCCGCGGCTTGCGCTTCCTCCTCAGCTCGCTGTGCGAGGGCGAGGGAGAGGGAGAGCTTCGTCTTCGCCTGAATGAAAGCGACGTCGATGTCAGCTCTGGTAGAGTCCATCTCGGGAACCTCCTCGGCAACTGCGCGTCGTGCGTAGACCATCTTAGCAGTCTATCGGGGACCCAGCAGGCGGCCAATAGAACTTTGGATACATTTTCGGGGGTACGGCCGGCCTACTAGCAATGCCGGATAGTTGCCCCTAACCCCCCAGTTCTTTCCGGTCCGGCTGCCAACTCTATGGTCGCCGACTCGGAAACTACCCCAGCGCCTTGCGGCTCCTCTTCTGACGTCAGCGGTCACTTGGACGTATAGTCGGCTATCCGGACAAGTGCCTACCTTGAGGCAGCGTCGGTACTTTGGCCTATAAGCGGCTGGGGCAGGTGTGCAATATGGTGTGCAAGAAGTGGGGCAGAAACAGTCCCACTCCAGCAGCAAACCGCAACCGCTAAAGGCTTCTGTTTTCTGCCCCGATTGGTACTAATTAGGTTGGAATAGGTCCCGGAATTCCCCTCCGGAACCAAAGGTCGCAGGTTCGAATCCTGCCTGGCGTACCACCTTTTCAATGACTTAGTGGGGGAGCATTCTTCCTGAGACGCTATTTGTGACGTGGTTTGTGGCGTAACTGCCCCCCTGCACACCACCCACACTGGCCTCCACGACGCTGTCGGACAGACCCGGTTCGGGTAAGGCGGGAGACTCCCGGACCGCCGATAACGCTTCCCCAAATGACAAGGAGCGCGTCTAAGAGCCGCTGTGGGGGACACTGATAATCCACTTCTTTCCCGCTTCTTTCCCACGCTGATGGGAAAGAAGTGTGCGGGGGTACGCACACACAGGGGACCCTGCTGGCCGCTTACGTGGTCTTTGGCTTCTTGCTGTTCCGCTAGCTGCCAGCTCGCCTAGCGGGTGATAGCATGTCCGGTCCGTCGGCACCGGAAAACTCATGGAATCCTTTTCGACGGCTTTCTTCGGGATCCTCGCTGCTGCCTGGATCATAGGGGGCCTGCGGATGGCGCGCGGGATGGCCAGGGTGCCGCGGCTGGGGGCGGTGTCGCCGCTGCCGGACGCCGACTGCGCGGCGATTTCGATTCTGGTCCCGGCGCGGAACGAAGCTGCCAAGCTGCCCCAGGCTCTGCCCACCTTGCTCGCCCAGGACTATCCCCGCTACGAAGTTATCGTGGTCAACGACCGCTCCTGCGACGCCACCGGAGAGATTCTGGAGGAGTTCGCCAGCCAACACCAAAACCTTAGGGTCCATCACCTGACCGAACTCCCAGCAGGCTGGCTGGGCAAGCCCCATGCGCTGGAGGTGGGCTATCAGCACGCCACCGGCGAGTGGTTGGTGTTCACCGACGCTGACGTCCGCTTTGCGCCTGACCTGCTCCGCCGGGCCGTGGCTTTAGCCCGGGAAAAGGGTTGGGACCATCTCACGCTGCTGCCCATGGTTGATCTGGAGGGCTTCTGGGAAAAAACCGCAGTCAGCTTTTGGGGCATGGGTCTCGTTTTCGGGACCGAGGCGTGGCGGGTTAGCAATCCGCGTTCACGGCGCTACCTCGGCGTGGGCGCTTTCCAGCTCCTGCGGCGCTCCGCCTACGAGGCCATCGGTACCCACCGGCGCCTGGCCCTGGAAGTCGTGGACGACATCAAACTGGGGAAGCTGGTCAAGCTGATCGGATTACGATCCGGCGTAGCCCTGGCCGGTGAGCGGCTGCGCCTGCGCTGGCAGGAGGGGTTGCTCAACCTCATTCGCGGCCTCACCAAGAATTCTTTTGCCGCCTGCGGCTTTCGCGTCCGCACTGTCGCGGTACATCTCTTGCGGGTCTTCGCCTTCAGCATCCTGCCGTTTCTCGCTTTGCTGTTTACTTCGGGGACGCCGCAAGTGCTGGCGGCCGTTTCTGCCGTCGCCGCCATTGCCGTGCACGCCAAAGCAAGCCCCTTCAGCAGGGTTTCGCTGCTCTATGGATTCACGCACCCCCTCGGCGCGCTGGTGATGTGCTATATCCTGCTCCGTTCGGCGATTGTCACCCTGTGGCGCGGCGGGGTGGTGTGGCGCGGCACCTTCTACCCGCTTGAGGAACTCCGCAAGGGCCTCGTCTAGCACTGCTGCTAGCATGGCCTCCGGCAAGGGGCCGGGGCTGCATTTCTGGGGCCAATGCGGTTGCTGGTCGTCCGCAGGCACGCCACGAAAGGGAATACAGTTTCAAGTCGCCGACCCCAGGTGCCGCGACCAGCTTTACGAATTCGCCCCCACGTGGCGCTCAACAGGGCAACTTTTCAGCCCCCGGCACACACAGCAATAGACTCAGGGCAGAAGGTACATTCACCACGCCGCTTGTTGAAATATGGGCAGATGTGAGCCGTTCAGTTGTATATTGCGGATCGACGATCTATATTCCCCGAGGTTTCCATGAACAGCGGCCTCAAAAACTTCCTCCATCGCGTCGGATTCATCTGCCTCTGGGGAGTGACTCGGCTAGGCAGCACATAGGCCCAAAGGTGCTGCCCGGCTGGCAAACGGCCGGCCTGGACATTTACGAGCACCTGCCTTCATATTTGATGTGGGATTATCGAGTTGCCATGATGAACGACGCTGCGGCCGCCAGCGACGCGACTGTTCGAAGGTGATTCCATGTAGTCCAAGTGGAGAGGTACCGGGTCCACATTTCGGCACCCTCTTTGCTGCCCGGTTCCACATCGGCCAGTGCATGGTTGAGCGGGACGTTGAACACGATGGTCACCAAGATACAGCCGATCAAGTAAAGCAGGCTGCCGGAGACCAGATAGGTCGACCCAGGGGCACCCCAGTAAAAGATTCCAAGTAGGGCAAGAGCTATCGAGCTCAGCGCCGTTCCGAAAAACACGGCAAAGAACCAGGGGTTGAGTACCGCCACGTTGATGGACTGCATGGCTGCGATCCCTTGTTCGGGTAGCAGGCGGCTGAGAGCGGTCATGATGAATGTTGAGAAGGCGAAGAAGATACCGGCAACCAAGGCGGCACCCAACGTCGTCGAAACGGCAACTGTGCTGATCAGTTCGTTAGCCATTACGCTCCTGGCACCGCCAGATCCGGCTGATAGGTGATGTGCACTGCGCCCTCACCTTGCAACACGGATGCCCAAGTGGCTGCATCGTTCCAATCGGACTGCGGCTCAGCTGAGCGCGAACCAATCCGCACCGCAAGGCCGCGACCCTTAAGTGGCTGCGCCACACGGCGACTCGTTTTGCCCGTGCCGCCAAGAACGAGGATCGGCTGTGTATCTTGCATGTCGTTCATCGTTACCTCCAAACATGAGAGATACTCACATTGCCAAATGTGATAAACTCTCATATTATCAGGAATTCGGTGGAATAATACGCCCCGCCCTGCACTAAAGAACCCTATCCACATGCGTTGTTTCACGTCGGCATACCATTGTATCGGCCTAGCTCTACACTGCCGCCTGCCTTAGGGCGGCTCCACCTCCTAGCTTGTGTCCTACGAGCACTGTCAGGACGTGCGACCTGGGCAGTCCCCTATCTCACCCAGAAGAGGCCTCGTGATCCGAGCTTGAATTGACAGCGGTTGCTGGCGTATGATTTCGGGCGGCATGGAAGCTCAGATCGGAAATTCCGGGTATAATCGCTGGACCAAATAGTGGGAGTAGCCTCTACGACCAAGAAGAAAATCCTTGTGGCGGAAGACGACCCTTCGATTCGCCGCATTGTGGAGATAACTTTGGCCAAGGAAGGGCTGGAGGTCATTGCCGCTAGCGACGGCGAAGAGGCGTTTCAGAAAGCGTTGATAGAGCAACCAGATGCAATACTGTTGGACATCATGATGCCAAAGATGAATGGCCTGGAAGTTTGTTCGAAGCTGAAAGCCAATAAAACAACCGCTGAGATTCCGATTGGGTTTCTCACCGCACAAAAGGAATTCGGCTCCTATAAACAAGCCCAGAAACTAGGAGGTTTGCTCTACATCACCAAACCCTTCGAACCCAAGAGGCTAGTCAACTTCGTGGGAGTGTTGATGTCTTCGAAGGGGTAAGTTCCTGGGCACACCCCCTGATGGTGCAACACGGCGCGGCCCCACGCGGAGCGCTAGTACGGATTCTGGATCTGCTTATCCAGGTTCGAATCCTGGTCCCCCAGCCAATTCTTCCTTAGCAGTTCAAACAATCTCCGATGAAGTTCGGTCGGCGGAGCGGGATGTATGGAACGCATGCTATCTTTCGGGGCGCGTGTTGAAACAGTTGCCCCAAGTGGGGCTCGACGACTGCCTTGTAGCCGAACTCGCCGCTGGCGCCGATCACCTGACTGCCTTTGATTTTCGCGCCCACCAAGGCGAAATCGAATAGCACGGTGGACAAGCCACAATGCTCGACGCTTGTTGGATTACAATAAGACCACTGCCAATCAGATGAGGAGTCTAAGATGCGTGACGTCATCGTCATTGGATCCGGGTGCGCGGGGCTGACCGCGGCCCTCTACGCCGCGCGAGCGAACCTGAAACCCCTAGTCATTGAGGGCTGGGAAGCCGGAGGGCAATTGAGCTTGACCACGATGGTTGAGAATTATCCCGGCTTTCCCGGGGGAGTGATGGGACCGGACCTGATTCAGAAAATGAAGGAGCAGGCCGCCAAATTCGACGCTGAGTACAAGCAGGGCTCGGTGACCCGAGCCGACCTTGCCCAGCGTCCCTTTCGAATCTGGGTGGAGGACGAGGAATTGCAAACCAGGGCGTTGATATTGGCCAACGGGGCCTCAGCCCGTCTGCTCGGCCTGGACGCGGAGAAGAAGTTGATGGGCCACGGGGTTTCCACCTGCGCCACTTGCGACGGCTTTTTTTTCCGCGGCAAGAAAGTGCTGGTGGTGGGCGGCGGGGACTCGGCCATGGAGGAAGGTACCTTCCTTACCAAATTTGCCACCTCGGTGAACATCATCCACCGGCGCGACCAGTTTCGCGCCTCCAAGATCATGCTGGAACGCGCTCGCCGCAATGACAAGATCAAGCTCACCGTGGATACAGTCGTCGAAGACATTTACGACCCCAGCCGCGGCCAGGTCACCGGAGTGAAGCTGCGCGACGTGAAATCCAAACAAACGAGCGAGCTGGAAACCGACGGCGTCTTTCTCGCCATCGGCCACCAACCCAACACCGACGTGTTTAAAGGCCAGATCGAGCTGGATCCTGAAGGATACGTAGTGGCCCAGGACCACGTCCGCACCAGCGTCGAAGGGGTATTTGCCGCCGGCGACGTGCAAGACCGTGTCTTCCGCCAGGCTATTACTGCCGCCGGCAGCGGATGCATGGCCGCCATTGCCACGGAAAGGTGGCTGGAAGCCCAGCACTAGTTTTCCCTATCCTCTCTCCTCCGCTGCGCATGCTGACCCGAAGCCTGCTGCTCCACTTGGCCGAGCGGCCTTCCATTCAAAAATTCATGCTGGAGTCGCGGGCCGTGCGCGCACTGGCCCGCCGGTTCGTGGCCGGGGAAACAATCCAGGACGCACTACGT
>JAKZXP010000233.1:0-3555 GCA_047514915.1 Terriglobia bacterium | reverse complement strand
GCCTATGGCAGGGTAGCGGAGCCTATCAAGTTCACCGAAAAGGAAGAGCGCAATGAAAGTAGGATTTGGCCTCCCGCAGATGGGACCGGCTGCCAGCCCGGATGCCGTCGTCAAGGCGGCCCAGCGCGCGGAGGAGCTAGGCTATGACAGCGTGTGGGTGATCGAGCGGCTCCTCTACCCGTTGAAGCCCCAGACGCCGTACCCGGCGACGCCCGACGGGTCCCTTCCCGATATCTACAAGCAGGTTCTCGATCCGCTGGCGACCCTAACCTTCTTAGCGGCCAAGACGACACGCATCGGCTTAGGAACCAGCGTGCTGGATATGCCTTATTACAACCCGGTGATGCTGGCACGCCAGCTTACGACCCTGGATGTGTTTTCGCAAGGGCGCCTGCGCCTGGGCATGGGGCTGGGCTGGTCCAAGGACGAGTACGATGCGGTCGGGGCGACATTCAAAGGACGCGGGGCCCGGGCGGATGAGTTCCTGCAAGTGCTCAAGGCCATCTGGACCACCGATCCGGTGGAGTTCCACGGCAAGTTTTTCCACCTCCCCAAATCCATCATCCAGCCCAAGCCCGTGCAAAAACCGCATCCGCTCATCTACCTGGGTTCCTTTAGCGAAGCCGCTCTGAAGCGCGTGGCGAAATATGCCGATGGCTGGAACCCGGTCGGGATCCCGGTAGAGGGAATGGGGCAGATGTTCCAGGGGCTGAAGGAAATGGCAAAGGCTGAGGGGCGTGATCCCTCCAGCTTGCGACTCCTTGTGAGGGCCCACCCGGAGATCACCGAAAAACCACTGGGCAAGGACCGTTGGGCCTTTGCCGGCACCCTGGAGCAGATCAAGGAGGATATCAGCCGCTGTCGGGACTTAGCGGTGGAGGAGCTCTTCTTCGATCCAATCTTTTCTCCGGATGGGCAGTCGTTGGATCGGTTCCTCAGCCGCATGGAGCAGATGCGCGGGCTGGTCTAGGCGCCCTGCGGGTCGGTTCCCTTGACGGCAGCTTTCGACAGGGTACCCCGATGCCTCCGCACTTGACGGCGATTCTTGAGGCCCTTCGTACCGGCCGACGACCCACACGAGACGAAGCGGTTGCGCTGGGAGGTGCGGCTGGCGAGGAATTCGCCGAACTAATGGCTCTGGCGGCGGAGCGGCGCAAGGCCGCTTGGGGAACCACTGTCACCTACTCTAGAAAAGTCTTCATCCCTCTAACGAACCTGTGCCGGGACACTTGCGGGTATTGCACCTTTGCCCAGCCCCCCTCCTCTCCTTCGGCGCGCTGGATGACGCCCGACGAGGTGCTGGAGGTGGCTGAGGCGGGCCGTCGCCTGGGCTGTAAGGAAGCTCTTTTCAGCCTCGGCGAGAAGCCCGAACTGCGCTACCCGGAAGCCAGGCAGGCTCTGGCCGCCCTAGGCTACTCCCGCCTGATTGCTTATCTTCGCGATATGTGTGAACGGGTGCTCCGGAAAACCGGGCTGCTACCCCATGCTAATCCCGGCACCCTCTCCACAGAGGAGATGGCTTTGCTCCGCCCCGTGACCGGAAGTATGGGCGTAATGCTAGAAAATGTCAGCCGGAGGCTTATGGAGAAAGGAGCCGCCCATGAAAGCTGCCCGGATAAGCACCCGGAGGTGCGCTTGCAGACCCTGGTGAACGCCGGCCGGCTGGGCGTGCCTTTTACCACCGGGATTCTCATCGGCATCGGCGAGACATGGGCCGAGCGCGTGGATTCGTTGCTGGCGATTCAGACCGTTTTCGAGCGCTACGGAAACATTCAGGAGGTGATTATCCAGAATTTCCGGGCCAAGCCCGACATTCGTATGCGCCACTGGCCCGAGCCTGGGCTGGAAGACATGCTGCGAACTCTGGCGGTCGCGCGGTTGTTGCTGGATGGAAAGGTGAGCCTGCAGGCACCGCCCAATCTGAGTCCTGGGCAGTATGCGAAATACCTGGACGCCGGCTTGAATGATTGGGGCGGAGTCTCGCCCGTGACGATGGACCACATCAATCCCGAAGCGGCCTGGCCGCGGATTGCCGAGCTGCGGCGCAGCACCGAGTCGCGGGGCTGCCGGTTGCGCGAACGCCTCACGATCTACCCGCGCTACCTGGCAGAGCCGGAGCGGTTCGTCGATCCCCAGATGTCGTCCTACCTGGCGGCCCTGGCCGGCGGTGACGGTCTGGCCGCCGAGCAGCACTTGAATTGAAGGCCTGAGTTGAAGGCCTGAGTTGAAGGGAAGTTAGCCATGTCGGCACCCATTGCTTGTGCGACCACATCCGTAGAAAAACTCCTCAGTGACATTGACCCGGCGGTTAGCCGGATCCTGGATAGGGCTCTAGCCGATGTGGAGATCACACCGGCCGAGGGTCTCACGCTGTTCCGCGCCCAAGGGCGAGAGCTGCAGGCTCTGTTGCTGGCCGCTGACGCGATCCGCCGAACCAAGGTGGGCGAGCAGGTGACCTTTGTAGTGGTGCGCAATATCAACTTCACCAACATCTGCTACACGGGCTGTCGCTTTTGTGCCTTTGGCAAGCACCGGGATGATCCGGAGGCGGAGTTCCTCTCACTGGAGGAGCTTGCCACGCGGGCCGAGGAGGCCTGGAACAGAGGTGCTACGGAGGTGTGCATCCAGGGAGGCCTGCATCCGGATGTGGATGCATCCCACTACCGGGAGATTCTGATCGCCATTAAGTCGCGCCTCCCGAAAATCCACATTCATGCGTTTTCCCCGTTCGAGATCCAATACGGCTCGCAACGAAGCCGCCTCAGCGTGGAGGACTTTCTGCGCATGCTGCGCGAGCACGGACTGGGCTCCATTCCAGGAACGGCGGCGGAGATCCTGGACGTTGACATAAGACAGAAACTCACCCGCAATAAGCTTTCGGCCGCGGAATGGGTGAGCATCGTCAAAACCGCGCATCGCCTGGGCATCCCTTCCACCTCGACCATCATGTACGGACACATTGACGGCCCCGAGCACTGGGTGGCTCACCTGGCGCTGCTGCGCGATATCCAGAAGGAAACGGGAGGGTTCACCGAGCTGGTGCCTTTAGGCTTTGTGCACTGGGACGCGCCCATCTACCTGGCCGGAGAGGCACGTCCCGGATCCACCGGCCTCGAGGATCTGCGCATGCACGCGGTGGCGCGAATTCTGCTGAACAACTGGATTCACAACATCCAGGTCTCCTGGGTCAAGTTGGGTCCCAAGTTTGCCCAGCACCTGCTCACCGCAGGGGCCAATGACTTCGGCGGAACGCTGATGAACGAGAGCATTTCACGAGCTGCAGGTGCTTCCCACGGGCAGGAGGTGACCCCCACCGAGATGTGCCGCATGATTAGAGAACTGGGGCGCATCCCGGCGCAGCGCAACACCCTCTACGAGATTCTGGAAGTCTTCGACGACCACGACCCGCCCGACGTGAGCCCGCTCGTTCCTCGCACCGGACTTCAGCAGCTCCCTTCTTAGGGCTTGCTATCTCCCTTCGAACTCCTGGGTCTGCGGCTGGTTCGTGATAGAGTTCTTGTATAGGGATGATCCACAGGTCCGCTTGCCTTCTTC
>JAKZXP010000232.1:0-3732 GCA_047514915.1 Terriglobia bacterium | reverse complement strand
GGACGCGTCCCACCACGCGATCCTGCTTGCCGCCGCGAACCACCTCTCCGGCCAGCAGCAGCAGTGGCCGATCGGACAGGTTCTGGATGGCCAGCCCACTCACCCGCGCGCGGTCCTGCGGGACTGGACGCTGCCGCTGGGACCGGCGCTCCAGAGGGCGCACCATGCCAGCCCCGCGCAGGGTACCCAGTTCAGCCACCTTCACCACCCCTTTCGCCAGACCTTCGTCCAGCGTCAGGTAGAGGGAAGTCTTGGCCCAGCTCCCGTTGGAAACCGGCCAACTCCTGTTGGAAACCGGAAAGATGGTGAGGTTGCCCTGCCGGATGGGATCATGGATCTTCAAGTCGGCAGAGTGAAACGTGGTTGGCTTATTGGCGCCGGCCACCAGAACCAGGCTTACGGTGCCCAGAACGAGACTTACGGCAAGAATTAAAGACAGAGTCCGCCACATCAGTTTCTCTCCTTTGGCAGGTAGACATTAGAGTGACTTCGGCTGCACCGCCGGGAGGACCGATCAGCCAGATGCCCTCTATCCGCTTGAACGGAATTAGCTACTGTTTCTTGCAGGATTCAATCGTTACTGGGGAGCGATGGTGGGTCTAACCTCGGTAGGCCACGGCTCGGCTCTTCATAGAACCCTTGGGGAGCCCTTGGGGAAGCCGTTGGGGAGCACTCGAGCGGGTTGCTGAAAAACGCACAGAACCACCACTGGCCGCCGGTCGGCGTCTCGGTAAGTTGTTCAATCTACAGGGCCGCGGGCCTGGGCAAGCGGGCCAGGAGGGTCCTAAGCTACGACTTTTCAGTACGTTAGGAACATGCTGCACCGCCGGCCTGCATTGCGGTTTTTCTCTTGGCGAAACCCACCGTCTCCTGACATAATCGGGTTGCTGTTTAGGTTGTACTCATCCCTGAAGTCGCACAGTGGTGAGGGGCTACAAGCAGATTTGTGGCTCTTTTCTTTTTGGCGGTTGGGGATGGCCTGGCAGCGCAAAACTTAGATCAGGAGTTGAAGTAGTGAAAGAGAAAGGTATCGTCAAGTGGTTTAACGCTTCGAAGGGCTACGGCTTTATCCAGCGTTCGTCAGGGGAGGATGTCTTCGTCCATTACACGGCCATTCAAAACGAAGGCTATCGGTCCCTGGACGAAGGCGCTGAGGTGGAGTTCGAGGTGACCCGCGGCCCCAAGGGCTGGCAGGTCGTACAGGTGGTCCAACTTTAGCCGATCGCCAACAAGACTCAGCTTGAGTCTGGCGCGGGCCCCGAGGCTCTCGGGGCCCGCAATTTTTTTGGTGCCCGCCCAGGCGTACCGCCGAGCTCGCTCGCCGTGCAGCTTTCGTTCGCGGGTCCCTGTATAGGCAAAATCCAGGCGTTCGTGTATAACAGCCCCATGACAAAGCCCCATGGCAAAGAATGACAAGCAAGCGCCGCGCGCTTTTGCCAAAGGCGTAAAGGCCAGGGTGGCTGGCGCTGCCGAAATCCACAGCAGGGAGGTCAACTTGTCCGTTGCCGAATTTCGCATTGAGAAAGACAGCATGGGCCCGGTACACGTGCCTGCCGAGGCACACTATGGCGCGCAAACCCAGCGCGCGGTGGAGAACTTCCCCATTTCTGGCATCCGTTTTCCCCGCCGCTTTATCCGCGCCCTGGGGTTAATCAAGGGCGGAGCCGCGCAGGTGAACAAGGAACTGGGCTTGCTGAAGCCCGAGTACGCCGACGTCATCCTCCAGGCGGCGCAGGAAGTGGCCGATGGTAAGTGGGACGGGGAGTTTGTGCTGGATATTTTCCAGACCGGCTCGGGGACCTCGACCAACATGAATGCCAACGAGGTGATGTCCAGCCGGGCTAACGAGCTGCTGGGAGGCAAAAAGGGCGATCGCGAGCCCATACATCCCAACGACCATGTCAACAAGTGCCAGTCGTCGAACGACGTCATCCCTACGGCCATCCACCTGGCCGTGCTGGAGGCGCTCCAGCACGATCTGCGGCCGGCTCTGGAGGTGCTGGCCGCTGGGTTGGAAGCAAAGGCCGCAGAGTTCAAGGACGTGCTTAAGACAGGCCGGACGCACCTGCAGGACGCGGTGCCTATCACGTTAGGGCAGGAGTTTTCCGGCTATGCGTCGCAGGTGCGGCACGGCATGGCGCGAGTCCAAGCGGCGATGCGGCACCTGGAAGAGGTGCCCATCGGCGGCACGGCACTTGGCACCGGGCTGAATGCGCCGCCGGAGTTCGGCGGCCGGATGTGCGAGCTGCTGGCGAAGACCACCGGCATCCGCCTGCGGGAAGCGGAGAACACGTTTGAAGCCATGGGGGCCCGCGACGCGTTAGTGGAGGCGTCCGGGGCGTTGAAGGTGGTGGCGGTGAGCTTGATTAAGATCGCTTCCGACATCCGTCTGCTTTCCTGCGGGCCACGCACCGGCATTGCCGAGATCGCCATCCCCGAGCTGCAGCCCGGCAGCTCCATGATGCCGGGCAAGGTCAACCCAGTGATCCCGGAAATGCTGATCCAGGTGGGGGCGCAGGTGATCGGCAACGACGCGGCGGTCACGCTGGGTGGAGTTTTTGGCCAGTTGGACCTGAACGTGATGATGCCGCTGATGACCCACAACCTGCTCCAGTCCATCGCGTTGCTGAGCACCGGCGCGCGAGTGTTCAAAGAGCGCTGCGTGTCCAGCGGGCCGGAGATGCCGGACAATCCAGACAACGTGAAGGGCATTGTCGCTAACCGCGAGCGCTGCCGCAGCCTGGTGGTGAACAGCCTGATGCCGGTGACCGCGCTGGTGCCGCAGCTCGGCTACAAGGAAGCCGCCAACATCGCACAAGAAGCGCACAAAACCGGCAAGACCGTGCGCGAAGTTGTCCTGGAGAAAAAGCTCATCCCGGAGCAGGAACTGGACGCCCTGCTGGATCTGACCGCCATGACCCGATCGGGCAACCGCAAAGGCGCCGGCGGCGGCTGACCTTCCCATGCTGGTTAAGACGCGCAGCGCCGCGGTCTTCGGCATTGACGCCTACCTGGTGGACGTGGAAGTGGCCCTGTCCAACCGGGGCATGCACGATTTCCTGGTGGTAGGCCTGCCGGACGCAGCGGTCAAGGAAAGCCACCATCGCGTCCGTGGCGCGCTGAAAAACTGCGGTTACTACTTCGGCCAGAGCGTCACCGTCAACCTTGCCCCAGCCGACAAGAGGAAGGAAGGCTCTGGCTTTGATCTTCCCATGGCCATGGGAATTCTCGGTGCCTTAGAGGTGGTTTCCCCTGCGCGGCTGGCCGAGTTCATGTTCCTCGGCGAGCTGTCGCTGGACGGCTCGCTGCGCCCTATCCGCGGCACGCTGCCGGTGGCCGTGCTGGCCCGGGCATCCGGCATCCGGCACCTCGTGGTTCCGGCCGCCAATGCGCGCGAGGGGGCGGTGGTCGAGGGGGTCTGTGTCTTTGCGGTGAACTCGCTGGGCGAGGCGCTGGCCCTGGTGAACGATGCGTCCGGTTTCACCGCAACCCAGGTGGACCACCAGCAGGCCTTGGAGCAAAGCAGTGTTTATAACGTGGACTTCAGTGAAGTGCGCGGGCAGAAGGCTACCAAACGCGCTCTGGAAGTGGCCGCCGCCGGCGCCCACAACATCCTGATGATTGGCCCACCTGGATCAGGCAAAACGAGGCGGGCTCGGCGCCTGCCCACCGTCCTGCCCGGGCTGAGCTTTGACGAGTCCATCCAGACCACCAAGATTCACAGCGTGGCTG
>JAKZXP010000231.1:0-5421 GCA_047514915.1 Terriglobia bacterium | reverse complement strand
AGGTATAATGGTGCCCCCCACAAGAGCAGAGGCCTAAACCAGGGCACTATACTGTTGGGTGGAGAAATTTGCAAGTTGGGGCCCGCAAGATGATTTTCGGCTACAACACGGACGTCAAGGCGGGGGACACCGTTTACCACGTGCAGACGGAAGACCGCGGAGAAAAGCACCCGGTGATTGATTCGGTCATCTACAGGGGAGGCCGAATCGTGGATCGCCGCCGGACATCTTACCAGCCCGGCGAGACGACATCGGAGCAACTGCAGGAGATGGTGAAGCGGCAGCACCGCGAACTGGTGGAAGCCATCCGGGGGGGGACCTACGTGGAGCCCGAGAAGCCGCCACCGCCGGCGCCGGCGAAACAGCCCGCTCCGGCGCCCGCCGCTCCCGCATCCCCGGCGCTGGAGCTGACCAACGCGCGCGACATCGTGCAAGACGGTCAGTTGCTGTTCCAGCTGCGGGTCCGGGACCGGGCCAACGGCCAGCCGCTTTCCGACACCGTGGTCCGCGCGGTGCTCGCCCCCGGCGAGGAACAGGAAACACGCGGCGAGACCACCACGTCGGCCGAGGGGATAGCCGAGATCCGCTTCGATCCCCCCGCGGCGGAGGAGGGAGTGGTGCTGTTCCACACCGCCGCCGGAGGTGCCTCCGAGGTTTTGAAGTTTCGGCTCCTGCGCCATCCCGAGGAGTAAGTTGGGGTGCGCAAGTGATTGCGATTTCCGTGAATGGGGAAGTTCGCTCGGTGCCGGAGGGTATCTCCCTGGATGCTCTGGTGCGCCTTCTGGAGCTCCCGGAGGATCGGGTGGCCATCGAGCACAATCGCGAAGTGGTCCACCGGGTCCGCTGGTCGGCGGTGCAGTTGGGTGAAGGCGACCAGGTGGAAATTGTTCAGTTTGTGGGGGGCGGCTAGTCGGCCGGAGTCCTCCCGGGTGTTTCTGGCCGGGTGTTCCCGGGTAGTCAATGCGGGTGCGTTTTTCTGCTTGACAGCTTTAACAGTAGCCAGCTAATTTGTTTCAAACACGGAGCTTAGAAAATGTTCCGCTCGGACCAAAATTTCTCCAGCGAGGAAGTCGCCGCCCTGGCCCGCGTCACTCCTCGCCAACTGCAGTGGTGGGATGAGCGCGGAGTCGTTTCCCCCGAACACCAGGGGCACCGGCGCCGCTATCGGCTGGAAGAGCTGATCGAAGTGTCGGTGATTGCTGAGCTGCGCACCAAGGGCTTTTCCCTACAGAAGATTCGCCGGGTGCTGCGGTTCCTGCACCGCGAGCTCGGGCGGCGCCTCTCCGACGTGCTGCGTTCCAGTTCCGAGTATCACCTACTGACCGACGGCCGCAACATCTTCCTGGAGGACAGCCAGCGCAAGATCGTGGACTTGTTGAAAAACTCGCGCCAGCCCGTCATCTCGGTCTGCATCAGCGACCAAGTGAGGCGCCTGGCGGCTGAGTTCAAGCAGGGAGACATGTTCCGCAAGCGGCCCGAGCGCGAGCTGCCGGTCCGCGGCGCTGCCGCTCGTAGCCGCAGCCGCGAGGCCTGAACCACCCGCAACAGCCCAGGAAGGGATTCTTCGGTCGCAGGGGACCGGGCAGAGTCCTCAGGCGGTCTACCCACCCACTAGTCGAGCTCGTTCAGCAGGTGGCCCAGTTTATCTCGTTTGGTTCTCAGGTAGTTGCGGCGTGATCCATTGGCCTTGGCCTCGCAGGCGACGCGCTCCCGCACCCGGATGTCGGCCTCTTCCAGCGCCCGGACCTTGTGGGGATTGTTGGAAAGCAAGCGGACAGCGCCCACTCCGAGGTAGCGCAAGATGGCGGCCGGCAGGGCATAGTTGCGCAGGTCAGCGGCGAAGCCCAGGCGCCGGTTGGCCTCCACCGTGTCCACGCCATGGTCCTGCAGCTCATAGGCTTGCAGCTTGTTCATCAGTCCGATTCCGCGCCCTTCCTTGTGCTCGTAAATGAGCAGGCCGCAACCCTCGGCCGCGATGTTCTGGAGGGACAATTCGAGTTGGTCCCGGCAGTCGCAACGCAGTGAACCGAATACGTCCCCGGTGAGGCATTGGGAATGAATCCGCACCAGAGGTGCTTCGGTCGCCGCCGGCTTGCCCATGACCAATGCCACTGCGGCCTCGTCTCCTTGCCGAAACCCGAAAATGCGGAAACGCCCGTAGCGGGTGGGGAAATCCGCCTCTCCGACCTTTTGGACCGTCGCCGTAGGCTGTGCCTCCATGCTCGTTCGCCATTATAATGCATGCAGCGATGAATTGAGCCGGGCCGGGATTGAATCCGGCCGGGATTGAATCCGGAAGGCCGAGCCGCTCCGCCCGACACTGTATCGGCTGGCTCGTAACCTGCGATGGGTTTGGAATCTCAACAGCAACTGCTGGTCACACTGCTGGTAAAAGTTGGGGTCGTGGCTTCCCTGGCCAGCATCCTGGTGCGCTCCGGGCCGTTCAAAGGGCTGCTGTTCCGGGAACGGCGTGCCCTGGCACAGAGCCTGAAGCTGGGGCTGTTCTTAGGGGTGGCCTTTGCGCTGGGAGTGACCGTGCGGGTCATCCTGAAGTACAAGGCTCCGGATCTGAGCCTGGAAGGCGCCTTGCTGGCCGGCTTGCTGGGCGGCCATCTGGCGGGGGCCGTAGCCGGGGCCCTGGTGGCGCTGCCCGCCTTGCTCAATGGCCAGTTCGTGGCCCTGCCCTTGTTTGTGATCGTCGGCGTGCTGGGCGGGGTGGCCCGCCGCCTCTCCCCGGAAGTGGAAGAGATCTGGCACTTCTCTCCGTTTGTGGATATGAACATCTACCGCTGGTACCGGTACCGCTTCGGCAAGCCCCGCGGCGACTGGCAGATGATGTTCTTCCTTCTTATTGTTGCGCTTCAGGCCGGCTACCTGCTGCTCGGTCGCGCCTCCGAGGGGCGTCTGTATTACCTGGATCCGGTCAACAACCTGCTGTTTTACCTCGACTCGGCCAACAACCTGCTGAAGGTGGCCATCGTCTTCGCCAGCATTGCTTGTGTGGCTATCCCAATCAAGATCTGGAACAACACCCGTAACGAGATCATGCTGGAGGAGCACCGCCGCCTACTGGTGGAAGCGCGCATGGACGCCCTCACCAGCCAGATGCACCCCCACTTCTTGTTCAATGCTTTGAATTCCATCTCTTCGCTGACTCGGCTGGATCCGGAGCTGGCCCGCCGGATGATTCAGAAGCTCTCCAACATCCTGCGACGGCTGCTGCGCCGCCAGGAGACGTTCACCTCGCTCAGCGAGGAGCTTGCCTTCATCGACGACTACCTCGATATCGAGGTCGTGCGTTTCGGCGACGAGAAGCTGCAGATTGTCAAAGAACTGGACCAGGAGACGCTGGAGATGCACGTGCCCAGCATGATCCTGCAGCCCATCGTGGAAAACAGCATCCGGCACGGGCTCAGCCCGCGGTTGGCGGGCGGGGTGGTGCGGATTCGTAGCACGTGCCGCGACGGGCGGCTGCTGCTGGACGTGGAAGACAACGGCGTCGGGATGCGGAGCGAGACCCTGGCTCAGGCGGCCGGTCGCGGTATCGGGCTCAGCAACGTCCAGGAGCGCCTCCGGGTGCTCTACGGCACCGACTTCGGATTCCGCATTAATTCCCAGCCGGGGCGGGGAACTCGGGTTGAGATGGAACTGCCCGAAGTCGCCATGCCGGCAACGGCAAGGCGTTCTCTGGCGCCGGGGGCCGACTGAAGTTGAGGAGGCAGTAGGTTGCGCGTTATGGCGTCGTGCTGCAAGGCGCGGCGGTCGCTCGCGCCGGGCTCCTTGCGTGGCTCCTGGTACCTTGCCCGTCCTCGACTGGTTGACTCAGAGTGTTGGGCCTCGGTACGATAAGGAGACTGGTCCCTATCGTCTAGCCCGGCCTAGGACATCGCCCTTTCAAGGCGGAAACGCGGGTTCGAATCCCGCTGGGGACACCACTCCTATTCCTACACTTACGGGCTCCGGCGGCTGCGGCGGCACACAGTCGACCGACATATAGCCGGTATACCCCATCACGTGTTGGTGAATTCCAATTCTGCTGCATGCCCCCGCGCGTTTTGTGTTGTCCCAAGCTTTACGGTTTCCGACGGCGCCAAAACTTTTAGCGTGAGCCAATCCGTTGGTGACGTGCGCTGGTCAGGACTGGTGGAAGACTTGCAGGTGGTTCAGGAGCGAGACCCCGTCGACCCCTTGGTTACGAGACGACGCAATCTTGCGGGTGCAGTGGGATTGCTCCACAATCAGGCGACGCCCCAGAGGTACGATAACTTCCGTGTGACCGGTCTGGACGGAAGGGTGATCTTCGAAGACGAGTTCAGCGGCCCCAGTGGACCACCGTCGGGCTGGCTAGGGGCCAATCTCGGCAACTATCTCGTTTACCGGCGCGAACACATGCGCCGGGAGAAAGCCCTCCTGAAGAAAAAGATTCGTTTCGCGCCGGCGCGGAACATCATACCGTAGTGTCTCGTTTCATCAATGCGGTGACGTTTGTGACGAGGGCGCCGGGTCGCGTCATCTCTTCGCGTCTTTCTCTACGACCCGGTAGGCTCCTGAGCCCACAGTGTCTGTCGGACCGGTGAAGCCTGGTCCTCCTGCTGCAACGTAGCCGTGGCTGGCTCCGCTCTTTTCGGGACTGACCCAGAAGGCATACAGACGACCATTCCTCAAGTGAAAACGGAACCGCACTGGTCTGCCCGCCACAGTAGACAGGTCCTTGACGCCTTTCCAATCGACGCGCTGAAGCATCTTGTCGGCCCCTACGGCTACGGAATTTTGGCGAGTAAGCGGCTCGATAACTTTGCCATCTGCGCCAAGGACCTCAACACGCAGCTCTCCGCCGTCAGCATCGACGTTGACGAACAGGTACTTGCCCGTGAATCGCACAGGTCTTGTGGTCAGCACACCTGGAGTTTCACCTGCGTCCATCGACGCAAAGCCGTCACGCCGTAGCGTAGCCAGGCCGGTACTGGCCCTTCCGTCCCAAAACTCCGCCGACCGGTTACGGCCGCTGACGTAAAAGTAGAGCTTGTCTCCGACCACCAAGCAACCGCCCCCAGCGGACTGCACGTTGCCCCAGTTCCAATCGCCGTCTTTCTCCGTGACCCCCAAGAAACGCCGGCGGTCGGGGCGATACCAGTGAAACCCGTCACGGCTGTACCCGAGCAAGACCTCGTTTCGTTTTTGGATTCTGAGCCGAGCACACTCCCGGTTGGGCGGCCCCTGATGAACAGTAAACAGTCCGACAATCAGGCTTTCGTAGGCAACAGCGTCCAGGTTGTAGAGCTGTGGCTCGATCTTTGGAAACTTGGGATGGTGCGGATCAAGCCTGTCGGCGCCCACCCAGAGGACCTTGTCCTCGTCTTTCCAACTCAATCCCGCTACCGGATTTGAGTGCTCTCGGTAGGCGCGTGACCGTCCCATGCC
>JAKZXP010000230.1:0-4504 GCA_047514915.1 Terriglobia bacterium | reverse complement strand
GCGCGACCTGGTGTTGTTCGAATCCGGGTTGCTGGGCCTGCTGGCATCGGCCGCCGGCCTGGTGCTGGGCCTGGCGCTTTCGTTGGTGCTCATCTACGTGATCAACCGCCAGTCGTTCGGCTGGACGATTCAGTTTTCCCTGCCCGCTGGCTTGTTGAGCGCGGCGACGCTGGCGGTTTTCCTGGTCACCTGTCTGAGCGCGCTCTACCCGGCGCGCCAGGCGGCCCGGATTGACCCGGTCGAGGCTGTCCTGATTGAGTAAAAGGGGTTGAGTCCCTAGGCCGAATCTTGCCAGCCCCGGCATTGCGGCAGCGGATTGTGATAGCGAGGGCGAACGGGTTTACAATGGCATCTCGCAAGTCCAGTTGGGAGGATGCGGTGCGGAAGCTAGGGTTGGTTGCGGGTATTGTGGTTGGGCTGGTGGTGGTGGCGGCGTTGGTTCTGCCCTATTTCCTGTTTGACGCCGAGACCCAGCGCGGCATCATCGCCTCCCGCCTGGAAGCCGCGCTCGGCCGCAAGGTGACGCTGGGGAAAGTTCGCCTCGGGTTGCTCCCACCCGCGTTGCACCTCTACGATCCCGAGATTGCCGAACGTCTCGGCTTCCCCGGGACGGCCTTCTCCACCGCCGAGGGCATGCAGGCGCGCGTGCGCCTGTTGCCTCTGCTGCGCGGCCGCCTGGAAGTGCCATCCGTCGAGCTGGACGAACCTACGGTGCACCTGGTCAAAAACAGGCGGGGCGAATGGAATTTCGCCACCCTGGGCCAGACCAAGGGCCGGAGCAAAGGCCAGAGCAAAGGCCGGAGCAAAGGAAAGCCTAAGCGCTCCGAAGCCCCATCGCCGCCGCTGGAGATCGATGAACTCCGGATCCGCAACGGCACGCTCACCGTAACCGACCTGCAAAAGCGCCAGCCCAAAGTCATCTTCGACCGCATTTTTGTCACGCTGACGAACTTCTCACCCGACCGCCCATTTGACTGGGAGGTTTCCGTGCGCCCCCCCGGCCACAAGAAAGCCGTCATCGAGACGGAGGGGCGCGGCGGGCCTGTGGACCGCGACAATCTGGCAGCCTCGCCGGCGAAGGGCGTGGTGGAGTTCGAGAATGTGGAGCTGGCGGGGCTGGCTCCGTTCACCGGCCAGCCGGGCCTGTCCGGCCTGTTCGGCGGACAGGCCCGCTTCTCCAGTGACGGCAAGGCGGCGCAGGTCGAAGGCAAGTACCGCATCGCGCGCCTGCGGCTCAGTCCCAAGGCTGGCGTGGCGCAGGCGCCTGTCTCCGGGCGCTTCCAGTTGCAGTACGACAGCAAGCGAAACCGATTGCGCGTGCAGCAATTCCAAATGGGCACCAGCAAGGCGGTGGCTCACACCACCGGCCAGGTGCGGCTCGGAAGGCGCTCCACGGCGAATCTGAAAACGCGGCTGTCCAACGCGCCCCTGGCGGACCTTGCCCGGCTGCTGCCCGCACTGGGAGTGAAGCTGCCGCCCGGCAGCTCATTGACCGGCGGCACGCTCACCGGCGAGATGAAGGTGCGCGGCCTCTTGCAAAGCCCATCCCGAAGCGGCCATGTGGAGGCCACCAATGCGCGGCTGGCCAATTACAACCTCGCCGGGAAAATGGGAGGCGTCATCCGCCTGGCCGGCGTGGATACCGGTGGCAAAGACACCGTCATCGAGCAGTTCAAGACCAAGTTTGCCAGCAAAAAGGGCTACACCAAACTCACCGACCTGCTGCTGGTGATACCCGGCTTGAAGATCGCCGGCAATGGCGGCTTCGCCGACGACGGCCCGCTGGACTTCCGGGGCACCGCGACACTGACGAGCGCCAAGGGAGCTGCCGTGGCCGGGCTGCTTCAGTCGGTCACTGGCTCCTCTAGCACCATTCCCTTCCGCGTCACCGGCACGCTGGAGAACCCCGTCTTCCGGCCCGACGTCGGCGGCCTGGTGAAGCAGCGCACCGCCGAGCAACAGCAGCAGCCCGCCGACGCCCAGCAGTTCCTCAAAGGCCTCGGCTCCCTCTTCGGCAAGAAATAACTGGCAATTTCAAATTGCTCACCTAGTGTCGCGAGTTCAGGTTCTGTCGTGGGGTATTTCTATTCCACTTCCACCTCATCGGGCTCTTTTCTTGGCCTTGGCACCGCGGTGTCTAGGATTCTCCCGATTTCATCCAAGCTGTTGGCGATGCGTGTTAGCTGTGTGATGAGGTCTACCAGCGCGGGCAGGGCTCTTGGTCTTCTTGGAGATGTGACTTTCCCCCGCTGCTGGAGCACTGTTGCGAGCCCACGGCGGGCTTCGCTCTCGGTGCCGAAGAACTTCCGCTTGCGCTTTCCCTTTTCGTACCAGTCGGCAACCCACCGGTTGTCTTTCTTGAAGATTCCCACTCTTGCTCCTTTCTGGTGGCCGCTTTAGACACCTAGTTTACTGACAAATTGATCTGGATTGCCTGCAAGCCTCGCTGTGAGATGGATTGCGGAGGTGTCCGGTGTCCATCTACTTGCCGATGCAGAAGGTGGAGAAGATTTGGTTGAGGATGTCTTCGATGGTGGTTTGGCCGGTGATGGCGTCCAGGGGGCGAAGGGCGTTGTAAAGGTCGAGCAGCAGCATTTCATGGGGCACGTTTTGCTCTACCGCCCGGCGTGCCGCGCCCAAAGCTTCCAGCGAGTCGCGGAGCAGACGCTCGTGGCGGATATTGGTGAGGAAGCCGGTTTCGCGGGAGCCATCGAGGCCAGGCAGCGCGCTCTCGACAATGGCGCGGCGCAGCTCCGGGACGCCCTGGCCAGTGAGCGCCGAGACCATCCAAGAGCCGATCGGCCAGGGGCCGGCCGGCGGGGACGCTCCGTCATCGCCGGGCTTCAGTTCCAGCTTGACCAGCTTTAGTTCATGTGGCGGCGGCCCCAGGTCCACCTTGTTCCACACCACCAGCGCGGTGCCGGCCGCCCGGCTGCGCTCCAGCAGCTCGTCGTCTTCGGCCGCCAGGCCAGCGCTGGAGTCCAGCACCACCAGCGCCAGGTCCGAGTCGGCCAGCGCTTCATAGGACTTGCGCACACCGATGGACTCGGCTTCATCCCGAGCGTGGCGAATGCCAGCCGTATCCACCAGCTTCACCGGGATACCTTCCAGATTGACCACCTCGGTCACCAGATCGCGCGTGGTACCCGGCACAGCAGTGACAATGGCCCGGTCGCGCTCAACCAGGCGGTTAAACAGGCTAGACTTGCCGACGTTGGGTCGGCCGAGAATGGCCAACGTCAACCCCTCTTGCACGACGCGCCCGAAGCGGAAGGTTTCTGCGTAGGTTTCCAGGCCCGCGCGGACGCGCCGGATGCGCTCCAGAATTTCTGGCGAAGGCAAAATGGAGACATCGTCCTCAGCAAAATCAATTCCGGCCTCGAGCAGCGCGATCAGGTCCACCAGTTCCTTCTTGACGGGGGCCAGGCGGCGGGCGACCGCCCCGCCCATCTGCTGGGCGGCGACGCGGGCCTGGTAGAGGGTCTGGGCCTCGATCAGGTCGCGCACCGCCTCAGCCTGGGCCAGGTCCAGGCGACCGTTGAGGAAGGCGCGCATGGTGAACTCGCCCGGCTCGGCCAGCCGCGCGCCCTGTGCGGTGGCGCGCTCCAGCAGGAAGCGCAGCAGGACCGGGGCGCCGTGGCAGCTCACCTCAACCACGTCCTCGGCGGTGTAGGAATGGGGCTTGCGAAAATAGGTGACCACCACCTGGTCAACTGTCTCGCCCGGCATTTCGCCCGGCATCTCGCCTTCGGGCCCCAGCAGCTCGCCCAAGGTGGCGTGGCGGGGCTGCGGCTCCCCTTTGAGGCGCACCAACTGGCAGACGATCCGTAGCGCCTCGGGGCCGGAAAAGCGCACCACTCCGATGCCTCCACGTCCGGGTGGAGTGGAAATGGCCACGATGGTGTCATCGGTGTGCATGCCAACCCAGACAGGCCAGGAAGCCTGTCGCTCAGACAGGAGCTAGGCGGAATAGCATCGGTCAGCGCGAGGGGTGCGGCTGCCGTGCCGGCGAGGGCTCTGCGGAGTGAATCACCACGTGGCGGTGGGGTCCCAGGCCCTCGCTTTGCGTGCGTACCCCAGCTTCCTCTCGCAGTGCCATGTGGATCACCCGGCGCTCGCGGGAGCTCATGGGGTTGAACGTGTGAGCCACCCCGGTGCGGCGCACGCGGTCGGCGGCCGCCTGAGCAGCCAGTTGCAGCTCGTCCATGCGCATCATGCGGGACTCATTGCAGTCGAACAAGATGCGCTCGCGGTACCCGGGAGGCAGGCTGATCGCCTCGAAGACCACGTGCTCCAGCGCCTGCAGCAGCTCGCCCTTGTTCTCCATGAGCAGACCGGTGTCCTGGCCCTCGAAACTCACCACCAAGTCCGGGTTTTCAAACGGACGGTTGTACCAGCCCGTTGTGCGCTGCACCTGGAAGGTCAACTCGAGCCCCATTCGTTGCACAATGGCGGCCAGCAGCGGCTGGACTCGATCCGCGATTTCCTCCGGCTGGAACTGGAA
>JAKZXP010000229.1:0-3214 GCA_047514915.1 Terriglobia bacterium | reverse complement strand
CACCGTGCAGCGCTACAAGGGACTTGGAGAGATGAATCCCGACCAGCTCTGGGAGACCACCATGGACGCCGAGCGCCGCAGCATGCTGGCGGTGCGCCTGGAGGACGCCGTCGAGACCGAGCGGATCTTCAGCACCCTGATGGGCGACGACGTGGAAGCGCGCCGCAAGTTCATCGAGGAAAACGCCCTCGAAGTCAAGAACCTGGACATCTAGGCCGCTCCGAGACGAATCGAGATCAACCGAGAGCTGTGGAAGCAAAGCGTACTGACGCGGATGAGGTGAAGAGACTTTCCCATGGCTGACAACGACCCAAGGCAACCGCAGCTTCCGAACCTGGGCGGCGACGGGCAGGGGCAGCCGCCCAAGAACCTTCTGCCGATCAATATCGAAGAGGAGATGCGGCGCTCCTACCTGGATTACGCCATGAGCGTGATCATTGGGCGGGCACTGCCGGAGGTGCGCGACGGCATGAAGCCGGTGCAGCGGCGCATCCTCTACGCCATGTTGGAGATGGGACTGCACCACAACCGGGCTTACCGGAAGTGCGCCAAGATCATCGGGGAAACCATGGGCACCTTCCACCCGCACGGCAACGCGCCCATCTACGAGGCCCTGGTGCGCATGGCCCAGGACTTCAACATGCGCTGCCCGTTGGTGGATGGCCAGGGGAACTTCGGCTCGGTGGATGGAGATCCGCCCGCCGCCGACCGTTACACCGAGGCGCGCCTCGCCCGCTTGGCCGAGCTGCTGTTGGAAGACATTGACAAGGAAACGGTGGACTTTCGGCCCACCTACGACGAATCTCGCCAGGAGCCTCATTATCTGCCTGCGCGCTTTCCCAACCTGCTGGTGAACGGAGCAACCGGGATCGCCGTAGGCATGGCCACCAACATTCCCCCGCACAACCTGTCGGAGATCATCGAGGCCACCGTGACTCTGGTGGACAAGCCGGGCACACCCCTGGAGAAAATCATCGAGCTGGTGCCGGGGCCCGACTTCCCCACCGGCGCCTACATCTATGGCCGCTCGGGGATCCTGGAAAGCTACCGGCGCGGACGCGGCAAATTCGTCATGCGTGCCAAGGCCGCCATTGAGCGCGTCGGCAAGGACCGGGAGCTGATCGTGGCCACCGAGATTCCCTATCAGGTGAACAAGGCCCGGCTGATCAAGCATGCGGCTCAACTGGTGCAGGACAAGAGAATCGAGGGCATCTCCGATATCCGCGATGAGAGCGACCGCGAGGGAATCCGCATCGTCTTTGAACTGAAGCGGGGCGAGCAGCCGGAGGTCATTCTCAACCAGCTCTACAAGCACACCGATCTGCAAACCAGCTTCGACATGATTCTGCTGGCGGTGGTGAACGGACAGCCCAAGGAGCTGGGCCTGATCGAGGCCCTGAAGCTGTTCATTGAGCACCGGGTGGAGGTGGTGCGCCGGCGCACCGAGCACGACCTGCGCAAAGCTCGCGAGCGCGAGCACCTCCTGCTCGGCTTCCAGAAGGCCCTGGAGCACCTGGACGATATCATCAAGCTGATCCGGGCGGCCCAGGCGCCCCGGGAAGCGCGCGCGCAGCTCATGGCCCGCTTCCAGTTCACCGAACGGCAAGCGACCGCCATCCTGGAACTGCAATTGCAGCGGCTGACCGCCATGGAGCGCGAAAAGATACGGGCGGAACTGGCCGAAATCCAAAAGCGCATCCAGTCCTACCTGGAGATGCTGGCCAGCGAGAAGTTGGTGCGGCGAGTCATCGTGCAGGAACTGCGCGAGGTGCAGAAGCAGTTTGGGGACGCGCGGCGGACCCAGATCGTGGATGAGCAGGCCGAAATCACCCTGGAAGACCTGGTAACCCAAGAAGACGTGGCCATCACCGTCACTCACAACGGCTACTTGAAGCGCACTCCCACTGCCACTTACCGGCACCAGACTCGCGGCGGCAAGGGCCGAATCGGCATGCGCACCCGCGAGGAGGATTTTGTCGAGCACCTCTTCATTGCTTCCACCCATAGTTACATCCTGGTCTTCACAACCGGAGGGAGAGTCTACTGGCTCAAGGTCTACGAGATTCCGGACGTGGGGACGGCCGGCAAAGGCAAACACGTCACGAATCTGGTGAACATCCAGGCCGGGGAAAAGGTGGCGGCGCTGCTCAACGTGGGCAAGGAATTCCAGCCCGACAAGTACGTGGTGATGGTGTCTCGCGAAGGCGTTATCAAGAAATCGGCCCTGACCGAGTTTGACAACCCGATGGCGCGCGGCATCATCGCCATGTCCCTGGACGAGGGTGACGAGTTGATCAGCGCCAAGATCACCTCGGGCAGTGAGCACATTTTCCTGGCCTCTCACGAAGGCTACTCCATCCTCTTCCCGGAGGGAGAAGTGCGGCACATGGGGCGGCAGGCGCGGGGCGTCACCGCCATGGACCTTCGCGCGCGCGACTACCTCATTGGAATGGAAGCCGTCCGCTTAGAGGAGGGACAGGAGCACCAGGCCGGCCTGATCCTGACCGTTACCGAAAACGGATTCGGCAAGCGCACTCCGGTAGGCGAATACCGGCTGCAGTCGCGCGCCGGCAAGGGTGTCATCAACGTCAAAGCCACTCAGCGCAACGGCAAGGTGGTCAGCATCCTGAATGTGCAAGAAGACTCCGAGGTGATGATCATCGCCCAGCAGGGCAAAATCATCCGGCTGGAAGCCGCCGAGATTCGTCAGGCGGGGCGCTCCACCCAGGGCGTTCGTCTGCTGCGGATGGAGGAAGGCGACCGCATCGCTGCCGCATCGCTGATTCCGGAAGAAGAAGAAGAGAACAGCGGCAGCGCGCCCCCGAAGACGCTCGTACAATAGTACCTGCCCGTTCGGTTTCCCACGCGAAAGGCCAGACTGGGGAAAGTTGTCGCCAACGACCCCTTGTCGCGAGGCTGGATTCAATGAGTGGGCGAGAAGGCAGCTAGAGGCCGCAGGTAGAGACCAGAGTTATTGACCGGCGGCCACGGGCTCGGCGAGAGGGACGACGGGTGCCAACGGGCTGACAAACAGGCCATGGGATTCGGAGGCCAGCAGCAGTTGCAAGTGATCCGGCGAGCTGTTGCGTGGCAGAATTTCCAGGCTCCCCAGACGCTTGCCTACTAACCCGGTCCGCCCTAAAGGGTGAAAGCTGCCGCCTCCGTCGCGGGAAATGTAGACCCGGCCCGTAACGCGTGAGGTGGCATACACCTC
>JAKZXP010000228.1:0-3855 GCA_047514915.1 Terriglobia bacterium | reverse complement strand
GTGCCGAGCCAGTGACGCCGGAAGTCCTGGCCGAGCCCTTCGGCAATCTGGTTGACCGGAAGGCCGCTGGTGTTGGTGGAGACGATGGACCCAGGCCGGCGGAGCTGGTCCACCCGGGCCAGCAGGGAGCGCTTCACCTCCAGGTTCTCGACCACCGCCTCGATGATCCAGTCGGCATCGGCCACCCGGCTCAGGTGGTCCTCGAAGTTGCCGACAGTGATCCGTCTGGCGTGATCGGGAACAAAGAAGGCGGCAGGGCGCGATTTCTTCGCCGCTTCCAACCCGGCCAGGGCGATGCGGTTGCGCACCTGCGGAGACGCCAGCGTCAGGCCGGCCGTCTGCTCACGATCGGTCAGGCTGGAGGGCACGACGTCGAGCAGATCCGTGGGGATGCCCGCATTCGCCAACTGTGCGGCGATGCGCGCACCCATCACTCCGGCTCCCAACACCGCTGCCCGGCGTATGCTCTTACTCATCTTGAAGGTCCAACTGTTTCCGGAAAAGTGCGAGCCGGGGAAGTTTGGCGCTCACTTTGTGTTTCCGGTCAAGTCTGCTCACCTATCAAGCCTAATGATGAATGCCGATTGAATCAATGGCCGGATGGGCCGAGGTCGGATGGGCCGATACGGCGCTCAGCCTAAAGGATTTGGTCCAGCAGACTGGCCAGATAATTTTCGTCCACGCGGCCGCTCTTGTAGCTGCGGCCGTTCCAGTACATCCAGGTGCCCTGGGGCCCTTCGTCTGGGCAGAAGAAGATGCCGTGCTCCTCGACGTGCTCCTCCTCCAGCAATTCCTGGTTGAAGATGCGCACCTCGCCCTCCAGGATGTACGGCTTTTTGAAATTGTCGCTGGCCACTAAGTTGGCCGGGGCTCCAATGTCCAGCAACAGGATGCGGCCTCGGGCGTTCATCAGCAGTTGCAGATGGTTGTCTTCCGGGAAGTCGCCGGGAGGCCCGGGCGGCGACAGTTGCAGTTGGTCGTGTTCGATGTAGGAGTTCAGGTGGCTGGCGAAGCCGCTGCAGATGTGCCACAGATGCTGGACGGCCCCGGTCCGCCGCTGGCCGATCTGCCTCCGGTGCTCCTGTGCAGACTCGTGTTTGCGGCGCAGTTCCTCGATGCGGCGCGCCAGCTTCTGAAAACGTTCATCGCGCGGATGTTTACCGAAGGCGATCATGGCTGCACCTCCATCGCCTGGATCGGAAGGTAGGCGGCGCCGTACAGGCCGGCTTCGCTGCCCAGTTGCGAGCGGGCGATCCGGGTGCCCCCGGCGCGGTAGACGAAGGAGCGGCGCTCCACTTCGGCCAGCATCACCGGGGCAAACAAATCCCAGGCTTTGGTTACCCCGCCGGTGATGGCGTACAGGGGGAAATTAAAAATGTTCACCAAGTCGGCCAACGCGATGCCCAGGGCGCGGCCGACAACCGTGAAGATGTCGCGCGCGGCCTCCTCCCCTTCCAGTGCCTTGCGGTGGACCATCTCGGAGGTCAGTTCAGAGCAGTCACGAGCTAGCTGGGCGAGCGCGGGACTCCTTCCCTCGCGGATAGCTTCATGGGCCATCCGCACGATGGCGGTGGCCGACGCCATCGTTTCCAGGCAGCCGTGGTTGGTGCATCCGCAGGGGGGCCCGTCGGGGTTGATGGTAATGTGGCCGAATTCGCCGGCCATGCCCAGGGCGCCGTGCCAGACGCGTCCGTTCTGCACCACGCCGCCGCCCACTCCGGTTCCCAGGGTGAGCATGGCCAGGCTATCCACGTCGCGCCCCAGGCCCATCCACTTCTCTCCCAGCGCCGCGGCGTTTGCGTCGTTGTCGAGGAAGACCCGGACGCCCAATTGCTGCTCGATCTCGTCACGGATGGGATAATTTTCCCAGCCCGGCAGGTTCGGGGATTCGCGGATTCTTCCTTCCTCGGCGTAAATGATCCCAGGTACGCCGATGCCGATGCCCGCCAGGTGAGCCTCGGAAGAATGGGGGACGCGCAGTTTGTCCACCGCAGCTGAGATTTCCTGGAGCACAGATTCACGGCCGGCCCGCAGGTTCGTCTTCAGACGGGTTTGTTTCAAGATCCGTCCCTGCACGTCGATAGTGGCGACACGCAGGTTGGTCCCGCCGAGATCCACTCCGATAGCGAAATAACTCATAAAGACAGGTGCTTAGGTCTCAGGTTTCAGGTGTTCGCCTGACGATCATACCTCATGGCTGGCATACCCCATGCCTGGCGCCAGGAACCTGGCCCCTGTCAGCGACGCTGGCAGCGTGGGCAAAAAGTGCTGCCGCGGCCAGCGACCAGCAGGCGCCGAAGTGTCGCGCCACACCGCCGGCAGGGTTGGCCGTCCCGCCGGTAGACCTGATGGAATTGCTGAAAGGTGCCCGCCCGCCCGAGGGCATCCAGGTAATTGGACACGGAGGAGCCGCCGCAGGCGATCGCCTCCTCCAGCACGGAGCGTGTAGCACAGAACAAGGCGGCGGCCCTTCGGGCAGAGACGCGGCGGGCGCACGCAGCTGGATGCAGGCCGGCGCGGAACAGGCATTCATCGGCGTAGATGTTTCCCAGGCCTCGCAGGAAGTGCTGGTCAAGCAGCAACGACTTCACCCGCGCGGTTCGTTGGCCCATCCGGCGCACGAATTCCGACTCCGGGATCGCCAACGGATCCGGCCCCAACCGTTCCAAGCGCGGCGGAAGGGCATTGTTGCCATCGGGAGCGGAGATCTCCATCCGGCCGAATTGCCGGATGTCGGTGTAGCGCAGGACTTGCCGGGCCATCTGCGCGTGCCTGCCTTCGTCGGCCGGTTTTTTGGCAGCGATCTTCTGAATGGGTTCCAGCTCGAACCAAGCGTGGGTATGCCGGGGTAGCTCGTGCCAGGAGGGCTCGCAGACAAACTGCCCGGTCATGCCCAGGTGGACAACCCACCAGAAGCCGGTTTGTCCGAGGCGACCCCTCTCACCCGGCGCCATGCGCAGCAGGATGTATTTGCCGTATCGCTGGATGGCTACTACCGAGGCTCCTTCCAGTGCCTGGACGAACTCCGCCCGCGGCGTCTGCAGGATGTGCGCCGCGGCGGCCGGCCCCACCGTCACCCGCGCGATGCACCGTCCGGGCAGGCAGGTGCGCAGTCCGCGCACAATGGTTTCCACCTCGGGCAGCTCTGGCATCTAAGCCTCGACCGGCTGCTAAAATAACAGAAACCCCAGCACAGCGGAGGTTGGGCGAAATCTGAACCAACTCAGTGGGAGTGTTTGGGCCCCGGCTAAGGTTTCTTGAACTTTAGCTCCACGTTCCCCATTCGGAGAACATCATTGTCCTTGAGCACTACCGTCTCGTTGCCAGACATTTGCCGTCCATTGATCATGGTTGGATTGGAAGTTTCGCTGGCCAGATTCTCCAACTTGAATTGCTTGTCCGACGTGGAATAGCAGAGGCGCGCCTGGCGACGGCTCAAAGTGTTTGTCTTGTCCTTGATTCGGATTCCGCCGGCAATGTCTGGGCTGTCGTGGCCGATTTCGATCTCATCTCGGCCGGACTGATCCGAAAGGAAAATGGTGTCGGTCTCCTGCCCGTTCTCCAGGACGACCAACGTGCCCGGTAGAACTTTGGTGGTCTTGAACACCCTGACGGTCTTGAAGTCATCCACAGTTGAGGAGGCAACCGGGGCAGTTGGGGAGGCAACAGGGGCACTCCCAGCGGATGGTATCGGGGGAGGAGCAGGCTTGTAGGGGCGCCCAGGCTCGGGAGCGGGACCAGGCTTGTAGGAGGGCACAGGAGCGGGAGTAGGCTTGTAGGAAGGCGAAGGCCCGGGAGCGGAAGCAGCTGGAGCAGCTTTTCTCCGCCTCAGCCTCATAACCGCCCACAGCAGCC
>JAKZXP010000227.1:0-4783 GCA_047514915.1 Terriglobia bacterium | reverse complement strand
GAGGTGGAACAGCGGGTTGGATGCCACGTCGAGCGCTTGCTGGGCGGCCGCGCGTTGCGGCCTGCGGTGCGGGTGGTGCAATCGCCTACCTTCCACGGCTACACGTTTTCTTTCTACCTGGAGCTGGAGCAGACCCGCGATGCCGCTGACCTCGAGGAGGCCCTGGCGGGAGACGGGTTTGACCTGCGCCGGAGCAGCGAAGAGGCGCCGACGGCGGTGGGAGCTACCGCCTCCGACGACATCCTGGTCGGCGATATCCGCCAGGATCGCGCGGGCTCGTGCGGCTACTGGCTGTGGGCCGCCGCCGACAATCTGCGCCTGTCGGCGCTGAACGCAGTCTGTATTGCCGAGGAGCTGGCCAGGGTGCGAATCCCGAGGCTGCGAGTCGAATGAAGCGCGGAGTGCCGGGTGCGGAATTGAGGACAAGCAGCGCAACTCTGGTCGCGGTGGTCCTGATAGTGGGTCTTGTGGGCAACGGTTGCGGCTACCGCGTGGCCGGCAAGGGGATGCAAATCCCCGCTGAGGTCAAAACCATCGCCGTCCCTGCCTTCCGCAACGAGACCTCGCGCTACAAGGTCGAGCAAGTGCTCACCCAGGCGGTGGTGCGCGAATTACTGGCCCGAACCCGATTTCGCATCCAGCCGGAACCGGCCGGCAGCGACGCGGTTCTGACGGGCACCGTGATCCAGTTCTGGACCACGCCAATATTGGTGGATTCCTCCGGAGGGCGCACCACCGCGGTGAGCATGGCTGTGCGCATGCGAGTGAAGCTGACCGACCAGCACACCGGCAAACTGCTGTTCCAGGATCCCGACTACCGCTTCACAGAAACCCACGAGGTCAGCGGCGACGCGGCCACCTACTTTGAAGAAAGCGGCCCGGCCGTGGAACGGCTCAGCCGCTCCTTCGCCGCCAGCCTGGTGTCTTCCCTTCTTGAGGCATTCTGATGGGCCTGTCCCTGGCCGAGTTCCTGAAGGGGGCCGCCGGGGGCAAGTTTTCCCCCGGCTATCTGCTGGTCGGCAACGAGCTGTTCTTTCGCGACCGGGTTCGCGAAGCCCTGCGGAAATTTTTTCTCGAGGACTCGGGTGGGGAGCCAGGTGGGGAACTAATAGAACACGATCTGGTCCAAGTGCCGGTGAGCAATGCTCTTGAGGACGCCGCCTCGCCAGGCCTATTTGCCAGCCGGCGCCTGTTATGGTTGCGCAATGCAGAAGCTCTACTCGCCAAGCGAAGGCAGCAGAGGAGGCCGCTGGGCCCGGAGGCGCCAGCTGCCGGCCTGCCCGAGGAGGGTGAGGAGGAAACATCCGATGAGCCCGCGACGGCAGCCCGGCATTCTGCGGCTGCGGTTGCCGACTATTTCGCGCGCCCCCTGCCGGGCAGCGTGGTGGTGTTCGAGGCAACTTCGCTGGATTTGAGCGACCGGGACGCTGCGCGCAAGGCCGAGCGGCTCGAGAAGCTGCTCCCGGTACCATCGTTGCGGCTGGAGAGGTCTTCCACTGGGCAAGCCGCCCGCTACTTGATCGAGGAAGCTCGGCGCAACAGCTTTGTCTTACAGCAGGATACCGCCCGAGAACTGGCCGAAGCCTGCACCGGTGACTTGGCCCGTGCGGTTCTGGAGCTGGAAAAACTCATGCTGTACGCCGCCGGTAGCGGCCGGATTTCTTCCGAGCAGGTGCAGGCAGTGGTGCCGGCCGAAAGCAGTTTTACGCTGTGGGAAATTTCCGACGCCATCGGAGAACGCGATATCGCCGGCGCACTGCGCCTGGTGCAGGTGATGGTGCGCCGGAACACCTCGCCGCTGCTGGTGGCTGCCTTGATCGCCGGTCACGTGCGGAAGTTGCTGAAGTGCAAGGAGGGAGCCCGAGAGTGGGTCCATCCCAAGGTGCGCGAGCAAGCACGCAAGTTTACGGTGACGGAATTGACCGGGGCGCTGGAAAAGCTGTTTGAAGCTGATGTAGCCCTGCGCTTCTCGCCGCCTGATGAGCGCGTTATTCTGGAACGCCTAGTCATGGATCTGGCCCAAAAACGGTAAGCCTGCAGATGTCACACAAAGGGATCCTCCGCAGGCTGCTGGGACCAAAAGAGAACCCCGTTTGCCGTTTGGTCAGGAGGAGAGACTGCCTTTGCATCTAGGAGCCATTACCACCGTCTTCGTAAACCAGCCGCTACGGGAAGCCACGCAAAAGATGCACGCGCTGGGATTGCAAGCAATAGAAATCGGCACCGGGGGTTTCTTCCCGAAAAACCATTGCCACCCGGCGCAGTTGCTGGGCGATCCGCACGCGCTGGAGGAGTTTCAGGCCATTCTGGCCGACGCCGAGCTGAAGATCAGTGCCTTTGCGATGCACGGCGAGCCGCTTCATCCTGACCCTAAGATTTCGGAAGCTTACGACCGCGACTTTCGCGCGACCTGCGCACTGGCTGAGAAAATCAGAGTCACCCGGCTGACGTTGCTGTCCGGCTTGCCGGAGGCGGCCCCCGGGGACAAGGTCCCCAACTGGATTCTCTTTCCCTTTCCGCCGCGGCTGATGGAGAGGTATGAGTGGCAGTGGGAGAAGCGGCTGATCCCGTATTGGAAGGAGCATGGAAAAATTGCCGCGGACCACGGGATCCAGCTGTGCTTTGAAATGCACCCGGTTGACATGGTGTTCAAGCCCGAAGCGCTGCTGCGCTTGCGAGATGCGGTGGGTCCGGTGGTCGGGTGCAACCTGGATCCGTCCCACTTGTTCTGGCAGGGCATGGACATCCTGGAGGTGATCCGGACCCTGGGCGAGGTCATCTACCATGCCCACGCGAAAGACAGCCTACCGGACCCGCATAACGTGCGCGTCAACGGGATCCTCGATGCCAAGACGTTTCAGGACACAAAGAACCGCAGTTGGATTTTCCGCACGGTCGGCTATGGGCACTCGGAAGAGTTCTGGCGCGCCTTCGTCAGCACCCTGCGCCAGGTGGGCTATGATGACGTGCTGTCCATCGAGCACGAGGACCCGCTGATTGATCCGGAGGAGGGGTTCGAGTTAGCTGCGCAACTCCTGCACAAGGTCCTGATCCGGAAGCCCCCGGCTCCCCTCTGGGACGCCAATCTTGATTGGTAGCGCCGCCTGTTGCGCCCCCACTTGAGCAATCCCGCGCTTTCTCCCCGCTTGGAATTGTGGGTCCGCTTGAAACTCTGGGTCTGCTTGGAACTGTGGGGCTTTAGGCGGCTGCGGCGCTCTTTTTCAGAGCGGCGAGGCGGGCCATCAGCCGCGATTTAAAGCGGCCGGCCGTCCTCTCCTTGATGATCCCTTTCTTCAGGGACTTGTCGATGACGGAAACGGCAGGACCTAACAGAGTTTGGGCCCTCTGGGAGTCGCCGGCGAGGATCGCCCGACGCAGTTCCCGCAGCTCATGACGAAGGCGGGTGCGACGGGCCTTGTTGGCTTCAGTTCGCTTCCGGCTCTGGCGCATTCTTTTCAGCGCCGAGAAATGATTGGCCATGATTCTCCTGTTTGCTCCTTGGAGGTTAGCATGAATATTCATTTTATGCGCATCCAACACAACTCTCAAAGCGGTTCCGTCCTTTTGGGTCTTTGGAGTGTTCCCCCGCCCGATATAAAATGATCTTCCACCGGATGAACAAGGCCAGAGAACTGACGCTGCTGATCAACTCGGAAACTCCCCTGATCTACATCGAGACCTGGGAAGAAGAGCGGGTGGAAGCGATGCCGACCCGCTCGCCCGAAGGCCTTCCAGAGCAGAGGTCATCTGCCTAGTGATAACCAATTTAAATACAAGTAGTTAGTACCAATTGACTAAGTCTGTATGCTTTGCTATCCTGTGAATGACCTTCTTATGGAGGTGAACTAGAACCGGTTCTGCTTTAGCCCCGAAAGGGGCATTTTTGTCTTAGGGAGGTAGAGAAGTCCGACTAGATGAAGGCCAGCGTCAAGATCGATCGCGGAATCGAATGGTTGTTCGGTACCCGCGACGAGAACATCCGCCTGTTGGAAACCGCATTGCGAGTCAGTGCCGCCCTCCGGGACGATTGTCTGGAAATCGAAGGCGAAGCGGCCAACGTGGAGCGCGCCACCCAAATTGTGCAAGATTACAACCGATTGTTGCGAGAAGGGCACCTGTTCAACAATGGAGCCTTGTATGACTACCTGCGAGTGTTGCTGGAAGACCCCTCCAGTACGCTCCTCGGCTTGGTGCACAGCGGGCGGCAGCGCCACTTTGGCAAGAAACCGATTCAACCCAAGAGCCTGAACCAGCAGCGCTACATGGAGGCCATCGAGGACCATGACATGGTCTTTGGCATCGGGCCAGGAGGCACGGGCAAGACCTATCTGGCGGTGGCCATGGCCATCAGCGCATTGATGAGCAAGAAGGTAAACCGCATCATCCTCTCCCGCCCGGCGATCGAGGCGGGCGAGCGGCTGGGCTTTCTACCGGGCACCGTGCAGGAGAAAGTGGATCCCTATCTGCGGCCCCTCTATGACGCCCTCTATGACATGATGGACACCGAAAAGGTGGACCGCTACCTGGACCGGGACACGATCGAGATTGCGCCGCTGGCCTTCATGCGCGGGCGAACACTGAACCACAGTTTCGTGATCCTGGACGAGGCGCAGAATACCACCAGCGAGCAGATGAAGATGTTCCTCACCCGCCTCGGGTTTGATTCCAAGGCGGTGATCACAGGCGATATCACGCAAATTGACCTTCCGGCCAGCAAGCGGAGCGGCCTGCTGGAAGCGATTGACGTAGTTTCGGGAATCCAAGGGATCGCCTTCGTCCACTT
>JAKZXP010000226.1:0-3244 GCA_047514915.1 Terriglobia bacterium | reverse complement strand
AAGCAGGACTCTGGAACAAAAAAACGCGTCTCACGTTCCATGAGTCCCTAGATGGAAATTCCGGGTTAGCTGTTAGACGTGCTCCACCCCGCCGGGGTTACCTCGTGATAATGATTGCGTGGGGAAGCGGAATTGTCTGGTCTGTGTGCCGCCTCCAAACTCGCCTCGCTGCTAATGCGTTCTCAGACTGGCGACGCGCGCTAGGCCCAGGTTGGCGGAAACAGCAATGGGCTTTTCTGTCTTCAGCGTGGTCACTTCCCAGTTGGGGGCATGGGCTATGGTTTACAATAGAGCAAGCCGCTGCCGGTGTTTCGATGGACTTCGATCAGCTACGCATCTTCCTGGAAATTGTCCGACTGGGCAGCTTCTCGCGCGCCGCCGAGAGCTGTTTCCGCTCGCAGCCGGCGGTGAGCGCCCAGATCCGCCAGATGGAGGAGGAACTGGGCACCAAGCTGTTCGACCGCGTCGCCAGCCGTGTGCAGCTTACCGCCGCCGGGAAGCGCTTCAGCGAATACGCACGCGACATGCTCGAGTTGCGGCGGCGCGCTTCGCAGGAAATGGCCGAGATGAATACGGTGCCCCGCGGCGAGCTGGTGATCGGCGCCAACGAGGCCACCTGCCTGTACATCCTGCCGGGGGTCTTCGCCGAGTTCAAGAAAATGTATCCGGAGGTGCAGATCAGCATCTTCCGCACGCACGGTGCAGCGGTGGTGCAGCGAGTGCTGGAAAACGCGCTGGATTTCGGAATCGCGCAGCTACCGCTGCAGGACCGGCGTTTGGAACGAGTCTCGATCCACACCGATGAGCTTTGCCTGTTGCTTCCCCCATCTCATCCGCTGGCGCGCTCCGGGCCGGTCGAACCGGAGGCGCTGGCGCCTTTCCCTCTACTGCTGCCCAAGAGCGGCCGCACCCGTTCGCTGCTCGATGAATACCTGTTCCCGGTGCGCGAGCGGATGCTGATTTCCATGGAGTTGGAATCCAGCGAGATGATCAAACGCTTTGTGCAGGCCGGCTTGGGAATCGGCTTCATTGCCCGAACCTACGTCCAGGCCGACGTGCGCGCCGGAAGCCTGAAGCTGGTGAGCCTGCGCGGCCGTCCCAGCATCCAGCTGGGCTTGATCTACCGGAAGGACAAGCCGCTGTTGCGCGCCGCCCTGGCCTTCATTGAGGTGGCCACCCACCACACGGCCGCCAAAGCCCGCGCCTAGCACCGGCCCCTCCAACTCTGCAGCTTCTCGAACCAGGAAGCGGTGCCGGCGAGTACGCTCCATTTGCTTGCTGGTTTGGAACTTTCACTGAGTTCGTGGAACGGTTCCGCACGGAAATTTGCAGGGTCCAGGCGCTTTGCTGTAGTATAATTTGCGTCCTTAGCTAGAGAAATTACAGCGCCGGGGGCAGTTCCGATTAGGTCGAAACGGGCATGAAGAAAGTTCTCCTGCTGCGCCCACGCGGCTTTTGTGCCGGAGTGGTCCGCGCCATTGACATTGTCAACATTGCACTGGACGCTTTCGGACCGCCCATTTACGTTCGCAAGGAAATCGTCCACAACCGGTACGTGGTGGAGGAGCTCTCAGCCCGCGGAGCCATCTTTGTGGACTGCTGCCTGGAGGTGCCTTCTGGCGGCCGCATTATCTTTAGCGCGCACGGGGTATCTCCTCAAGTTAGGCGGGAGGCGCGAGACCGCCAGTTGCAGGTGATTGACGCCACCTGCCCGCTGGTGACCAAGGTGCATCTGGAGGCGGTGAAGTTCGCACGCAGGGGCTACACCATCTTGCTGATTGGCCACCGGGATCACGACGAGGTCGCCGGCACGCTGGGAGAGGCTCCGGGCCGGACGATTTTGATCAGCTCCGATCAAGACGCCGAGAACGTCCGCGTGCCTGACCCGGAACGCGTTGTCTACCTGACGCAGACCACACTGAGCCTCGATGAGACCACCGGGATGATCCAGCGCCTGCGACGCCGGTTTCCGGCCATCCAGGGACCGCCCGCGCAAGATATCTGCTACGCGACTGAAAACCGGCAGCACGCCGTCAAGGCGATCGCGAGACGGTGCGACCTGTTGCTGGTAGTCGGCTCGCAGAACAGCTCCAATTCCAATCGCCTGGTCGAAGTGGCCGCCAACGCGAAGCTGCCAGCTCACCTGATCGAAGATGAACAGGCTATTGACCCCCAGTGGTTGGAAGCAGCGGAAACCATTGGCGTCACCGCCGGCGCTTCGGCTCCCGAGCGCCTGGTTCAGCGGGTCATTTTGTCCCTGCGGAACTGCGGATTTTTTACCGTAGAGGAAGTGGAAGTCATAGAGGAGGATGTGCGCTTTGCCCTGCCCCCGGAGCTGATTGCTGTGGGCGAGAGGCAGACAGCCAAACCAGCCGGAGTATGAATTCCTTCAACCGCTGCCGCCGCCAGGACGGCAGCTTCGCTCTGGCCCCGCTTTGTGCACAGCTTGTGCGCAAACCGCAGGGTGTGGCGGAAATTCGGTAACTCTGGTACGCTTCGCGGATAGCTTCCCGGAGCTGGGGCGATTTCTCAGGACACTGTTGGGAAGCAATGGAACGTTTGCAGTCGGACGGCAAACTGCCTGAGCAGATGCAGGCTGCCGTCTATCGCGGGGAAGGACGTGTGCTTTTGGAGCAGGTGCCGCGCCCGAAGATCGGCCCCGGCGAGGTGTTGGTACGCGTGGCCGTCTGCGGCGTTTGCAACACAGACATAAAGAAGATCACTGCCGACTTGCTGCCTCCGCCGCGCATCTTCGGACACGAGACCGCCGGCACCGTCGTAGCCGCGGGCAGCGGTGTCGACCGCCTTCGGGTCGGTGACCGCGTGGTGGTTTTTCATCACATCCCGTGCGGTGACTGCTTCTACTGCCGCAGGCGCCTTTATGCTCAATGCCCCACCTACAGAAAGGTGGGCGTCACCGCCGGCTTCGAGCCCAGCGGCGGCGGCTTCGCCCAATACGTGCGGGTCATGGACTGGATTGCAACCCAGGGCACGGAGAAAATCCCAGACGGCGTCAGCTTCGAGGAAGCGTCATTCGTCGAGCCCATCAACACCTGCCTGAAGGCGCTGAAGACCGCCGGCCTCAGCGAGGGGGAGTGCGTGCTGATCCAGGGCCAGGGGCCGATCGGCGTGCTGCTGCTTTTACTGGCGCGACGCCAGGGGGCCGAGGTGTTCGTCTCGGACCCGTTAGACGAGCGGTTGAAACGGGCCTCGGAACTGGGAGCCGCGGCCCTCTTCAACCCGC
>JAKZXP010000225.1:0-13104 GCA_047514915.1 Terriglobia bacterium | reverse complement strand
CGCTTGTCGTGCTCAAGTTGTCGTGCTCAAGTTGTCGTGCTCAAGTTGTCGTGCTCAAGCCGGGGTCGTGAGCCTGCTGTTCAGGTCGCTTGGTGGAGTCGCTGGATAAAGCTAGGCATTCTGCTGCCATCCAATCAGCTTCATCCCTTGCATGGCCCACTGCATAGGGGACAGAATGTTTTCTTGCCGACACTTCCGTTCCATGGGGACGCAGTTTGGATGGCCTCTGGGTGGGCCTCGGCCATAGCTTTCTGCTTTTTACTTGCTCTCCCTTGTCCTATAATCTCGCCAGCTTCCCTGGGAGTTCTCTCGCGCTCCAACCAACACTAAGCGGGCACTAGCGGGAGGTTCGGCGGCGGTGGGTTGTATGGTCGGCGAAGGAGCCGGGTCATGAAGCAATCACGGAAGCTTCCTACCCCTTTGGGCCTCTGTCTGGCGGCGAGCTTCTGCATGGCCACGGTGGCGGTAGCGCAATCGGGGCTGGAAAGGGCGCGCGCCCATCAGCAGGCCGGCCAGACAGCGCAACTAAGAGCGGCTGTCGCCGAAGTGCTTCGCCAGAGCCCGCAAGACCCGGCAGTTCTGCTGGCCGCCGCCGAGTTGCTGGATTTATCCGGGTCGCCCGACCGCGCCCAAGCCTATCGCCGCGTGCTGGAGGCGGCGCCGTCTCCGGAAAGCCGGGAAGCGAAGGCTGCCCGGCGACGATTGATTCTGCTTTATCTGCAGGCGGGCAAGTATCCGCAAGCCCAGCGCGAATTAGAGGTCTACCACCGCGCCGGCGGATCGGACCTGCCGGGTTGGTCGGATGCGGCGGCCGCCCCGCTCCTGCCTGTGGGGTACATTGAGATCCCTGGCCCGTTGCTTCCCTTCCAGCGAATGGCGGCAATTCGTCCCCAAACTCCGCCCGAAGAGCTGCTGCCGGCATTGGCGCGCAACTTGGTCTCCATCGGCTACCAGTATTCACACCTGTACATGAAGATCGCCCCTACCGAGTATCTGAAGCTGCTGCTGGCCTATCTGAAACAGGCGCGCGAGCTGCAGGCGCTGGGAGACAGCGACGGGCTTCTAAGCTTGAACGAATGCGAACAGGCCGAACCGCTGCTGCAAATTCTGGGATACCGGCTGCGTGGAGCTGGCTGTGCCGCCGGGCCGAAAGCCGGCCTGGAAGTGGACGACCCGGTTCGCGCCTTCCTCACCTCCGACTCTGCTTTTCCCTTGGTGCAACTGGAAGAGGCCATCCAGGGCAAACGTCCTTTCGAGCATTCCGTGCGCTCCACTCAGGTACCTGTACTGCTGGGACCCGAGGCATGGGTGGAACCCGGCACGCCCTGGATTGACGCTCTCCTGGAGGATCGGCTGCTGGCCCGTTTCTACGTCGCAGTGTCGTGTCTTCCGGCGCACACTCTGGAAGCGCTTCGACAGGATGCCACCATGGAACAGTTGAAGCCGCTCAGTCCGGTGTTGGATTTCTTCGGCAGGATGTTGCGGGTGCAAGGCGGGAGCGTGGTAGTGCCGGGGGGTGCCGCCGCCAATCAGGGCTGGAAAGGGCTGGCAGACGCCCGGCCTGACCGCCCGGGCGCGTTTCTGCTCAAGCTTCTGGAAAAGGACAACGGCTGGCTGGCCGCCTATTTCGATGCGCTGTCTCGCACTGGCCTCACCGCGCAGAGTTACTTCACCGACAGCAAACGGCTGGCGCGCTTCTACCACGCCCTTCGGGGCAAGGACGCCACGCCCGGTCCGGCCCGGCCGGTCTTCCGGAACAGCGCCCCATTACTGCTTCTGGTCACACGCTTGCGCGTGCAGGCCGATGGCCGCCCATTCCTGCCCGGCGGAGTCGAGACGTGGGATTCTATCTTCCGCCTGCGGCCGTCCAAGTCCGGTGACAAGGGAGGCCGTGCCCGCCTGCTGCGCGATCCGGATGGCGTCGTCGAAGCCCTGTTCGGCCATTTGCGTGAAGCCGATGAGAATGGCCTGCTCAATGTCTTCCTGGCGATCAACGAAATCGACCGGCTGCGCGCCAAGCCGCTCGCCCCAGACACGGTCCTGCTGCTGATGACGCAATACCCGCGCTTCAGCCAGCACTATTTTTTGTTCGCCGAATGGCCTCACCTGTCGGATTCCACCATCGAGCGCTTCCTGGAAGTCCTGGAGTCGCTGACCCAGATCAGCGAGCCGCTGGTGCGCGCCGATGGCCTCGGCTCCCTGCAGGCAGTGGTCGCCTTATGGGAGATCCTGGCCCGGCAGGAGGAAATCCCGGAATCGAAGCTGGAGCCGACGCTGCAGCGGCTGATTGAGCCCTTTGCCGATGCCAACAAGGCCGAGGAGGTGCTGGATGCCGCACTCCAGGCGGTACAGACGCTTCTCTCTTTCGCTCCGCCCGAACCCAGCTCCCTGCAGGAGAAGATGATTGGCTTGCTGGCCGCTCCCTCTGGCCTGGATGGAACGGCGCAGCGGGCACGAGACGAGGTAGCGGGGCGCATCCGGGCTGCTTTGGATGACCAACGCCTCGTCCCGCTGGACACCCTGTTTACTCTGGCCGAGAAACTGGAGCGTGCGGCCACGACCCAGTCGCGGCCCGACCCGGAGTTCACCCAGTTGGCCTCGCGCCTCAAGGAACTGAATTTGCCCAACCCCTTTCCTACGGCTGTGGAAAGGAGGGCAGCCTTCTTCGGCTATTGGGCCGAGCGGCACATCAACGCCGAACGCGAAGCCGACTTGGCAGGGGTAGCCAAGCTCGAAAATCCCGAGAAGCTGGCTCGGGCCCTCGGCCTGCTGACCCCACATCTACGCGATACACTGGTCGGGCTGGTCTATGCTTATTACGCGCCACCGGGTTCGATGGTGCTTCGCCACAACCCGTTGTTCGTCCGTTCTCACGACTTTCTGGGGGACTCGGGGCGGGGCACGGGAAACGAGACCCGGGGCCCCGGTCACATCTACAGCCTGGGCTGGCCCTGGAGCGGCGGCGGTCGCTTCATCGGCTCGCTTTCCGGCGTGGCCTATGCGTTGGCAGATGCCGAAAAGGACTTCCTGGTGCCGCAGCAAACCCAGTCGCTGATCTGGGGCGACCTGGCTCCGCAGATGCTGCTTTCCTCAGTCGTGCCGCGTTGGTGGCGTGTCTCGGCTCGCACTCAGCACTGGGTGGCACTGCACCTCCGCCTGGGTCAGGACCTTTTGGCCGAGGCGGCCGCTTCCGTTGAGGCTCGGCAAATGGTGCTGAATGCTTTGCCGACCATGGAGGCCCAGCGGCGGGAGCGCATCGAAGCCGAACTGGCGCGGGGCCGTGCCGCCCATGCGTTGCGCCTGGTGAACCCCGCCGAACTCTACCAGCTCTCCCGGAATCTGCTGGCAGGAGCCAGATCCGCGGCCGGTGCGGAGTTGGCGCGGCGGGTGGGACCGGCGGCCGCCGCCTTAGAGCAGATGTCTCAACAGTTTCCTCAGGAGGCTTCCGAGACAGCCGCCAGCTCTGCCTTTGGCGTGCCGCATCCCAAAATCGCCCGTTCCTACCGGCCGGAGCTTTTGCATCTTCCCCTCTTCCCCGCCTTGATGGGTTACTCCAGCCGGTTGCTAGCTGAATCCTGGGAGTCCAGCAATCTGTACTGGGCGCAACTGGCCGACGAGCTGGCTTTGCCTCCGGCCGAGCTGAATCGGATTGTGCCGCAACTGACCCGGCAAATGCTGGAACGCATTTTTGCTAATCACCTGGAAGACTGGCCGGCAATGTTGACCGCCATGCGCGCGACCGGTGAGGAGTTCCGCCGCAAGGCTCTGGCTGAAGCTGCCTCGCCCGCGCTGGCCGCTGCCGGGCCATGAGAGCGCTATCAAGGTGTAGCATGATCAAGGTGTAACATGCGACGTGCCCTCAAAGGCGTTTGCCTCCCGATTCTGCTGCTGGCGTCGCTCGCCTGGCCTCACCCTCAGGAACAGCCCCGCCAGGCGGTCTACCGCGTGGAAGTGGACTTGGTCCAAGTTACGGTGGCCGTCACCGATCGCGGCGGACGCTACATGCGGGGCCTGCGTCCCGGCGATTTCCACATTTATGAGGATGGCGTCCTGCAGAAGCTGGCCATGTTCAGCGAGGGTGGCGACTTGCCCGAGTCGGTGTGGGAAATCCAAGAGCGCGAGCGGGAGACCGGCCGCCCGGTGCCTGCGGTGGTCGCCGGCTCCCACGTCTTTATCCTGTTCGACACCAGCAACTTCATGTATCGGGGCTTTTTTGTCCACGCCCAAGACGCTGTTACTGAATTCATCCGCAGCCTGAACATACACGATTCCATCGCAGTGTACGCTTTCAGCCGCAACTTGCTGCGGGCCTGCCCACCGACGCTGGATCGGCGCCGTGCCCTGCTGGCGCTGCGCCAGTTCGTCGCCGGTGCTGACACCGCCCTCTACAATGCCCTGCTGCTTACTCTTCAAGATGCAGCTCGGGTGTCGGGCCGCAAGGTGGTGGTGGTGTTCTCCAACGGACCTGACGTCGGCAGCATCGTGTCGCCTGAAGCGGTGCGCGAACTGGCCGAGAATGAAGGCATCCCCATCTACATCATCAGCACCCAGGATGCCAACAGGGACAAGGTCTCGACTACTGTCTTCCGGCGTCTGTCAGGGCGCACGGGCGGCCAAGCCTACATGGCCAACACCTGGGGGGAGCAGACAGAGGCCTTCAAGGCGATCGGCCAAGATGTCAGGCACCTCTACCTGTTGAGCTACTATCCAGCGCTCAATGCCAAGCGGGGCTGGCGCAGCATCACCGTGGAACTGGCCGATGAACAGGCCAAGAAGTACCGTATCCGCACTCGTAGCGGCTACCGCTCCAAGGTGCGGACCGCCGACCGATTTGGGCTGGGGAGCTCTCCCGCAGGTGCAGCCAACGGCCCGTAAGCCCCCGTGTCCGGACCTCTGGGTCGTCGTGGCTGCCGGCGAACGGCGAGGATGTCAACAGAGCGAGACGCCCTCTACGGTCACAAGCCTCTGTGTTGCGGGAGTGCTGCCGGCACATGATCTCGCGCAAACATCAGGTCAAGCGTGAAAATTCTGCTCGCAGGAGAGGTGGTTGATGAGGCGAGTTGCATGGTTCCGGCGTGTACCTCCGCGTAATCTGTGTCTATGCGTTGAAATCGCCTTGAGCTGGGCTGCCCTGACCCTGTGCGCCGTCGCTGCCGACTGGCCGCAGTTCGGCGGACCCCACCGCAACTTCACGACGGATTCCCAGGGCTTAGCCTCATCCTGGCCGCCGGAGGGCCCGCGCCGCCTCTGGAGCCGCCAGTTGGGGGACGGTTACTCCGGCATCACCGTGGATAACGGCACCCTGTTTACCATGTATCGCAAGGGGGAGCAGGAGGTCGTCATCGCCCTGGACGCCGGGACCGGCAAGACACTCTGGAAGCACGCCTACGCGGCACCCTTTCTCAGCTCGATGGATATGAATCACGGTCCAGGCCCTCACTCCACCCCGCTGGTGGCAGGCGCGCGTGTGTTCACCGTGGGAGTCACCGGGAAGTTCTTCGCGCTCGACAAGAAAACCGGGAAGGTGGAATGGTTCCACGATCTCTACCGGGATTTCAATATCGACCAAAGGAACCGCGGTTTCTCCTGCAGCCCCATTGCTTACCGGGACACGGTGATCCTGCAAACCGGCGGCGCAGGCAAGGCCATCATGGCCTTCCGGCAGACGGACGGTGCCGTGGCCTGGAAGAAGGAGAGCTTCTCCAACTCTGCTTCCTCTCCCGTGCTCATCCACTTCGCAGGCCAGGAACAGCTGGTGGTGTTCATGGCGAAGCAGGTCGCTGGTCTGGACCCCGGCAACGGCGACCTGATTTGGACGATCCCCCACCGGATCAGAAATGGCTTGAACATCAGCATGCCCGTGTGGGGGGAAGGCAACCTGTTATTTTGCTCCTCGGCATATGACGGAGGGAGCCGTCTCATCAAGCTGAGCAAGGTGGCCGGCAGAACCGTGGCTAAGGAAGTGTGGCACACCAACCAGATGCGTGTGCACATCGGGAGCATTCTGCGGCTGGGCGACTACGTGTACGGTTCCAGCGGCGACTTCGGGCCGGCTTTTATCACCGCCCTCAATGTGCGCACCGGCAAGATCGCCTGGCGGGATCGCAGCTTTGCCAAGGCCAACCTGGTTTATGCCAATGGAAAACTCATCATCCTGGATGAGGACGGCCGCCTCGCTCTCGCCACAGTCTCCCCCGAAGGCCTGAAGGTTCTCTCCCAAGTGGATTTGCTGCAGAGCAACTGCTGGACCGCCCCCTCTCTGTCCGGCAGGACTCTCTACGTCCGCGACAGAAAGAGCATCGTGGCTCTGGACCTGGGGGGCTAGCCCGGCGACCGGCCGGGGGAGCCAGGGTGGATTGGCTACTGGTTAACGGTGGGGACAGCCAGCTGGGCTTCAAGCTGCCGAATCGTGGCTTCCAGCGGCGAGGGTGCCGGGTCCAGGGCGGCGGCCCGTTTTAGGTAGTTGAGCAAGCCAGTGCGGGAGTCCGTTGGCAGCTCGAGCTTCTTCCCCCGGTGCAAGGCGTAGGCGCGGTTCTTCTCAATCAGTAAACAAGCCAGTCGCCCGCCGTAGAATATCGCCAAGCCCACCTCGATCAAAATGACACGACCTCCCCATCGGGGCATGATCGCTCCGGGGGTAGCCGAGTGGGCCACGACGATTCTCTTACAACCGTAGTTACGCAGGACCGTCTCCAGCTGGGACTCCCGGACCCCCTCACCCTTTCCCGCCAGTCCCCTGTACCACAGGGGCCCTTCTTCATCCATCACGATTCCACCCCGGAGCTTGCTCCGGTCTCGGAGTTCCTCCCGAACTCGATCATTGATTCGGCGGATGGAATGGTTTGCGTATTTCGGGCCGATCCCGCCGTGCAAAAAGATCGTGTCGTTAATCTTAATCACAGTGTTGTGACGCCGAATCCACTTTCCGTATTTCCCCTTGGGCCCGAAGTGGTAACGGTGCTCGGAATATCCCAGCGGACGCCGAGACTTCGAACCGCGCCTCTTTTCCGATTTTTCATCACGAAACGCGGCATACTCCTCAGGCGAAACATAGCGAAGATCGCCATAGATATTCATCGTCTCGTGATTGCCGATCAGGGCGTGCACATAGCCCCCGGCTTTGCGGGCCTCCCGTTCCAGCCGCATTAACAGGTCCATCACCTTGCGCGACTGCGGTCCCCGATCGAGGACGTCGCCGGTCTGTACCAGATGGGCCTTTCCTCCGGTCCATTCCTGCTTCGCGTTGATGAGGCCGGCTGAGTCAAGGAGAGCGACAAACTGCTCATAGTCCCCATGGACGTCCCCGATCGCCACGATCCTCTCTACTCCCTTCCAGACGTCCTGGGCGGCCACCGCCCAGTCGGCTGGCAAGGTAAGGAACAAGAGCAGAATCAGCAGGCGAAATAACATGGGTCACTCTCCAAAAGCAGGTATCGCCATAATCTCCTCTGACTCAGAATGTGATCGGAGCTTCTAATCAAGTGTACTGCAATTTAAGGGACCTGATCGAATCGTCGTCGACACGGTTGTAGATTCTTACGCTCGAGTTCGGTAAGCACCAGTATGCACCGTGAAGCGCGGCCTGTTTAGGCTAAACTATTGAGAGCAAACCGCCGCCCCTGTAGCTCAGATGGACAGAGCAGCGGTTTCCTAAACCGTTGGTCGGGAGTTCGAGTCTCCCCAGGGGCGCCATTCCTTCTTGGTTCCGGGGTCCGCGTATTTTTCCGTGCCGAGCTAGACTACCGCGCAAACTGGCGTACATGGTGTGATCTGAATGATGAGTCCGCCATGCCCCCCGGTCTCGTCAACGACCGTACCGGTCAGGCGGGGTTGCATCTGGAAGAATTTTCGCTGAGTGATAAAAGCTCAAGCTTTGTATCACTACAACGGCACGGTTCTGAGCATTCCGGCTGACGTGATAAGCGCAGAGGATGTATCCTTTCTTCGGTCGCAGGCAAGATCGGGCGCCTGACACCGCGCCGGAGCAAACAGCCGCACCGCCGAATCTCGCATGAAGGATTTGAGCGTCTTCTCACGCCCTCTATTCCCATGGATCAGTCCCCGCGCATTCCAAGCTTTACTGCTTCTATGCGTTTTTCTACTCCCCGCGTGTAAGACACGTGAGCAACCACTGTACGCAGTCATACCTAAGGGCCAGTCCCATGTCTTCTGGCAATCTGTGCACGCTGGGGCGGTGGCCGCGTCACGAGAGTCAGGTGTGGATATTGCCTGGAATGGGCCAGCACTGGAAACAGACTTCACGAAGCAAATCGCCATCACAGATGCCTTCATCAACCGTCGGGTCGACGGCATCCTGCTCGCTCCGAGCGATCAGGATGCTCTTGTACCGGCCATCCAGCGTGCTCACCGAGCCGGCATTCCTCTCACCATCTTCGATTCGCGAGCCCACACGGAGGACTATGTTTCTTTTATCGCCACAGACAACTATGCCGGCGGAGTGATGGGGGCACGTCGTCTGGCTAAGATCCTTGGTGGGCGGGGCAGAGTGGCGATGATCGCAGTCATGCCCGGTGCAGCTTCTACCCTGGAACGTGAGAAGGGATTCCAGGATACGCTCCAGAAGGAGTCTCCGGAAATCAAGCTTGTAGCTTGGCAATACGGCATGGCGGAATACGCACGCTCCCTCACTGTGACCGAAGATATCCTGACAGCCCATCCCACACTCGAGGGCATTTTCGCTTCCAACGAGTCGAGTACGGTTGGAGCAGCCCAGGCTGTTAAGGGACGGGGATTGGCCGGTAAGGTAAAGATTGTGGGCTTCGACTCTTCTCCCAGCTTGCTAGACGATCTGCGAGCCGGAACCATCGACTCGCTCGTCTTGCAGGATCCGTTTCAAATGGGATACCTGGGCTTGAAGACGCTCATCGACTACCGCGCCGGCCGCGAGCCACCGAAACGAACGGACCTACCCCCCACGCTGGTTACTCGCGAGAATCTTGATGACTCCAAAATTCAACGTTTGGTCAATCCTGACATTGAGCGCTACCTGAAGGAATAGATTTTCACATGCCGCTCGATGGGGTCGCCCGCATCGTCGCCCAAGCTTCGTCGTCCCTTTTGGAGCTCCGACAAATCGACAAGTCCTACGGGGAGGTACCGGTCCTGAAACACGCCGACCTCACGGTCGCGGTGGGAGAAATTCACGGGCTAGTCGGTGAAAACGGCGCCGGCAAGTCCACACTGGTCAAAATCCTCGGGGGCGAAGTGCCACGGGACAGCGGCGAAATTCGCTGGCTAGGGCAGCCGACTCCACTCGCCTCTCGGGGCGATGCGGAGCGTCTGGGCATCACCATGATCCACCAAGAACTGAACCTGGCGCCCCATCTCACCGTGGCCGAGAACTTGTTCCTCGGCCACGAACCGACCCGATTCGGCCGGCCGTTCAGGATCATCGATCGTGCACGAGAACTCTCCGAAGCCCAGGACTTGCTCAAGCGGATTGGGTTCGACTTGGATCCACAAACGCAGGTTCGTCGCTTGCGCCCGGCCCAAAGGCAATTGGTCGAAATTGCCAGGGCAGTCATCCGGGCTACGCGCCTCGTGATCATGGACGAACCGACCTCGTCGCTTTCATCCCCAGAAGTGGAAGAGTTATTTCGCGTCGTCCGGCGGCTGAAGGAGCATGGGACTGCTGTCATTTTCGTGACACACCGTTTGGAGGAACTCGCACAGATCGCTGATCGCATCACAGTCCTGCGCGACGGTGAAACGGTTCATGAAGGCGCCATGCCACGCCAGGACTTCGGTGAGCTGATTCGCGCTTTAGTGGGACGTGAATTAAAGGATTTCTTTCCACCCCGTAGCTCCCAGCGAGGGAAGCTCGCGCTGGAAGTTCACAATCTGACCCGCCCAAGGAGTTTCGTAAATGTCAGTTTTGGCGTCCACGAGGGAGAAATTGTTGGTCTCGCCGGACTGACTGGAGCAGGTCGAACCGAGCTGGCGGAGGCAATATTTGGGGTGGCGTCACCAGTCGACGGCCAAATTTTCATCGGTGGCGAGCAAGCCACCATCCGCTCCCCGCGGGACGCGATCCGTTACGGTCTGGCGCTCATTACAGAGGATCGGAAACGCACGGGCCTGACACTAAACCTCGGCGTCGCGGAAAATATTACCCTCGCGAATCTGTCCGGCATAACTCGCAAGGGGCTCATCAATCTCAAAATGGAAGAGCAGGTAACGCGGCAATTGTTAGACCGTTTGCGGATTCGCGCAGCTTCCCTAGCCCAGAAGGTCAACCGGTTGAGCGGCGGCAACCAGCAAAAAGTCGTCCTGGCCAAGTGGCTCTTTCGGCAGGGTCGAGTTTTCTTTTTCGACGAGCCTACTCGCGGAGTGGATGTTGGCGCCAAAACGGAAATCTATCGCATCATGAACCAGCTGGCTGGAGCTGGCACTGCGATTCTGATGATTTCCTCGGAGTTGCCAGAAATCCTTGGCATGACAGACCGAGTTCTCGTAATGCGTAACGGTCGTTTGGTCAAAGAGCTGGCAACAGCCCAGACGACGCAGGAAGAGATCATGCGCTATGCAGCGCTGGGGCAAGAGTAGGTGGCAACGAAATTAAAAGATAAGTCGCTGGCATAAAAAAATAAGAAGGCCGATCCGACTGTCAGTTTCTAGCGCATGGACGACCAATCGGTTGAAACTTCAATGACGTCTGTTGGGCCCAAGCTTCCTAAACACGCTATGCGTCGCGGATGGTTGGAGCGCATGCTTCCGTTCGCTAGCGTAGCTGTCCTATTCATCACTCTTTCGATTCTGTCGCCCTATTTCCTCACAATTCAAAACCTATCGACAGTCTGCCGCCAGACTGCCGTCATCAACATCATGGCGTTGGGGATGACGTTGATCATCATCTCGGGGGGCATCGATCTCTCCGTCGGATCGGTCATGGCTTTTGCAGGAATTTGCGGCACGATGCTGCTCCAGATGGGGGTTCCCTTTCTACCCTCCATCTTGGGCGCAATGCTGGCCGGCGCCGCGTGGGGCCTGGTGAATTCCTTACTCATCACGGTGCTTAAAGTCAGTCCATTCATTGCCACTTTGGGCACGATGGGTGTCGCGCGAGGCCTCACTCTAGTGATCACGGGCAGCTTGCCTGTGGTGAAGCTGCCGGCGTCTTTCGGCCGGCTTGGAGATGGCAATTTTCTGGGGATTGTTCCGGTGCCTCTAGTGATCCTAGCTACCCTCGCATTGTTAACCGGGTTCATTCTGAAGTACACCCGCATGGGGCGCTACGCTTACGCAATCGGCAGCAATGTCGAGGCAGCACGTTATGCTGGTATTCCCGTCCGTCGGTTTCTGATCGCTATCTACATCTTTTCCGGCGCGGCGACAGGACTGGCCGGAATGATTGAGTTCTCGCGGCTGATGACCGGTCAACCTACAGCCGGGCAAGGTTACGAGCTGTCTGTCATTGCCGCCGTGATTATCGGCGGAGCAAGCTTATCGGGAGGTGAAGGATCTGTTGCTGGTACGATCGCGGGAGCGTTCTTGATGAGCCTCATGTCGAACGGTAGCAATCTGCTCGGCGTCTCACCATTTTGGCAGCAGGTGCTCATTGGGGTCGTTATCGTCGCGGCCGTGGCCATGGACGAACTTCGCAGGCGCCGGCAGACAACGTAGGGGCAGGCGAATAGACCTGGCGGAAGTGTTCCGGGAAATCTTTGGCAGCAAGTAGGGCCGTCCCAAAAAAGTTTTTCGAGGCGGCCTTAGCCCACATTTCCATTTTGAAAACACAGTTTGCGATCTAGGGTTGACACAAGAAGACGACTGATGTACATACGCAAAGTCGAAATCGGAACTTCCAGTTGACAGGAGGAAACCTCCATGACCAAGAAACTTGGGCTGCTGCTTTCCTTTCTTCTAGGAATCGGCATCGCCACGCTCATCGCGCAGAAGTCAGCCGACTCTACTGTTGTTGACCCTGATGTCCACCACGTCGTGCTGGAGAACGAACACGTCCGCGTCTTCGAGGCCCGAGGGGCACCCGGTTGGAAGAGCCCGATGCACACTCACCCGCCCCTTGTGCTCGTCAGCGTGGGCTCAGCTCGCGCCAAGTTGACGTTACCCGATGGCAAGACCTCCATGTTGGATCTCCGCCCGGGCCAGGCCATTTGGGTGGGTGGCACCGAGCACTCCTGGGAACTGCTGGCCGGCGACTTGCATCTCGTGGGCGTTGAAGTGAAGTCTGCCAGGGTAGCGCAAGGCGACTAGCGCGCCAGAGCTCAGAGCGTTAGCAGCAAACCGGCTAGCAGGCCGGCGTACTCCGGCATCTGCCGCTCTACCGCGAACGCCAAAGGTGTGCCGCCGGCCTTGGATTTGTGGGTCGTGCACGACGCCCGCGCCGGCCAGCGGGCACCAGGTGACCAGCGCCGGCTGCCGGCCAGCGGCAAATCACTTCGATTTGAAGCGGGGCGCTGGTGCCAACCCCTGCTCGCTTTTTTCGTACTAAAAAAAGGGGCCCGCCAAGCCTATGCTTGACGGACCCCACAACAACCAACCGCGCGCCGCTGGAGCTTGTTATGTTCTCCGGCGCCGGCCTTCACTCTTACTGAGCCGACCCAGCAGCGAACGCCTGTGGGGGCAGCGACTCACCTGTCTCCAGCCGCAACCTCGCTTTGCGATTTGCTGCCAATCTGCGAACCTTAAACCAGGGAACCGCCAGTTCCTGGCCATCCTTGGCGCGCACGGTGATTCCCTCAGCATCGCTTGCAACGAACGTTCCTTTCACTTTCTTCCCCGGAATGCTCTCGTTCAGCCTTACTACCACTCGCTTGCCGGGCTGCACGCTGGAAACATCGATGACCACGCCAGGGTGGATCGTGTACTCCCGCGCCAGGGTCCTGTAGCCGTCCTTGTAGAAAACGAGCTGGTGGGTCCCCTTCTTGAGCCAGAGGTAGCCGGGGGATCCGTCGAAATCACTGACGACTCCGACGTACTGCCCGTCCACATAGACTGCCGTCTTCTTGGGTTTGATGTTGATGTCCAACGCGCCCAGGCCCGACAGTCGGGCCGCACGAGTGGCCCTTGCTAATTCCGCAGCGCGACTCGGAGCGTAGTGGTAACGGGGATAGTAACCCCGGG
>JAKZXP010000224.1:0-8853 GCA_047514915.1 Terriglobia bacterium | reverse complement strand
TCGTAAACCTGAAGCTGGCCGAGAGCCAGGTGATGGGCGCCTTGATACAGGGCGTCTGCTACGCCCTGTATGAAGAGCGGATCGTCGATCGGGTCACCGGGCGGCTGTTAAACCCGGATTTGGAGTATTACAAGCTGGCCGGGCTCGGCGATATCGGCACGTTTCAGGTCCACATGATGACCGGCAAGGGGGATGACGAGCGCGGCATCATCGGGTTGGGCGAGCCGCCGGTGATTTCACCGGGGGCGGCCATCTCCAACGCGGTTGCCAACGCCATTGGCGTGCGCGTCCCGCACCTGCCGTTGACTCCGGATCGGGTGCTTGCGGCACTGGAGAAAGGGAGGGTAGCCTGATGCAGGTCTTCGAGTATGCCACCCCGACAACCAAAGAGCAGGCCGTCCAGGCTCTGGGATCAAGCTGGGGAGAAACGGAAGTCCTGGCTGGAGGGACTGACCTGGTCAGCCTGATGAAGGAATACTTGTCCAGCCCCAAACGCGTGGTGGACATTAAGGGCATCCGGGAACTGCGGGGCATCGCGCCGAAAGGGGGCGGCCTGCGCATCGGCGCTCTGGTTACTTTGCAGGAGTTGGCGGACGCTACCGCGGTCCGGGAGCAGTACCCGGCGCTGGTGCAGGCCGCAATGGGGGTAACCAGTCCGCAGATCCGCGCTCGGGGCACCGTGGGCGGCGAGCTGTGCCAACGCCCCCGCTGCTGGTACTACCGGGCCGGGTTTGGCTTGCTGGCCGAGCACGACGGCAAGCCGCTGGTGCCCGAGGGTGAAAATCGCTACCACGCCATCTTCGGAGTAGGGCCGGCCTACTTCGTGAACCCGTCCAGCCTGGCGCCGGCGCTGATTGCACTGAGGGCTAGGCTGCGACTTTTGGGGCCACGGGGCGCGCGAGAAGTGGCGCTAGCGGATTTCTTTGTGATTCCCTACTCCAGCAATGAGCGCGAGAACGTTCTGAAACCGAACGAAATCGTGGCCGAAATCCTGGTGCCTCCCTCTGGCGGCTTCAACGCCACCTACGAAGTGCGGCAAAGGACGGCGCTCGATTGGCCGCTGGTGGCCGCCGCGGTGGAACTCGACCTCAGGGGCAAGACGGTCCGCGACGTGCGCGTCGTGCTGGGGCACGTGGCGCCAATTCCCTGGCGCTCGCCGGAGGCCGAGGAGGCGCTGCTGAAAGGCACCCAGATTAGCGAGGAGACAGCTATGGCTGCGGGCCTGGCGGCGGTCCGTAAGGCCCAGCCGCTCAGCGGGAACGGCTACAAGGTGCAACTGGCCCGCACGGCGGTAAAGCGCGCGATCCTGCTGGCCGCGCAAGGAGCGTAAGCATGGCCGAATCACTAAGCATTGTGGGGCACGAGCGGTGTCGCTTCCTGGTTTCCAAGGAGATGCTGCTCGATGTCGAGCGCGACCCGTCTGAGCTGGCATCTGACTCCGGCCCGTTCTGGTGCGCACTGACGCAGACCTGCCTGGGACCGGACGGGCAACTGGTCGATGATCGGGGATGCAGCCACGGCCGGTCCTGTTACGACGGGGTTTGATCCAGCAGTCGTGTGATACGACCAGCAGTGCTGTGATACAATAGCGAAGTCTCTTTGCCTGGTGCGCCTTAGGGCCTCGCGTGACATAGGCAAAGGGTTCTGATTTCCCAAGGAGGGCAGCGCATGCGCAAGTCAGTTTTGGCAGCGGCTTTGGTGGTGCTGGTAGCAACCACCGGGGCAGTCGCCGCGCAGATCTCGGGCAACTACCTCGAGGCTCGGACCGCCAGTGTGTACGTGGGAGCCTGCTTCGCCAACTCCGAAGTCGGCCTGATCGGCAACGAAGCGGTGTTGGGCTGGCAGGTTACCAACGGGGGCTGGAACGACGTTCCATTGACTGGCCTGGCCGTGGTCGGCGTCGTCCGTGCCAGCCACACCCTGGGGGACCCTCACCACAGCGCGCTTCCGGCTTCTTCCATTGTCATTGTGGACGAGCGGGCCACTAAGGAGCAGGAAGAGGCGCTGGTGGGCTTCGTCCGTTCCCAGGTTCCGGAGCTTTTCGAGAGCGTCTTGCACGTCGAGAGGGCGGCGATTGAATTCGAGGTCAGCGAGGCGCGGAGCGGAAGCGGTCACGAGTCCCACGGGAGGACGGCCAAGCTCGTGGTCGGTGACCTGGCGCGTATCGTGACTCGGGCTCTCCGGCACGAGGATGCCTCCTGCGCCAATCCCGAGGTGTACTATCCGCCGTTGGCCCAAGTGAACGGGGCTGTGCCGGCTTTCGCGACCACGCATGAATTCAAGGGCAACGGCCTCGGAACGGTTTGGAGCATGCCGAACCGGCCCAGCGCCTTTGTGGCGACGTTTGCGCGATAGTTCCGGCACGCGATAGTTCTGGCGCGCAGTAGTTCGGGCCTTCGGCCAAGCGGACTTGAGTAGCAAGAACGGGAGGGGCTATGTGTGTCGTGGCTTCTCCCTTTTCGTTTTGCAGGAATGTTTGCAGGAATGAGGGACCGCATGCCGATTCGATTCGCATCCTCGCTGACGCTGGCAGTCTGTCTGGCCACGGCGCCTTTCGTCGCAAGGGCCGTGGCCGACTATAAGCTGGAGAAGGGAGCGGCCGCTCCGGAGGAAGTTCCAGCAGCGCTGAAGGACCTGTTGGAAGCGCCGGGCCTCCGGGTCGTGAAAGCTGCGGGTGCACCCTACGCCGAATTGTGGCTGCACAAGGCCCTGGCCGGAGAAGCCAAACCTCCTGCGGGCGATGTCCTCTACAGCGGACTTGCTCAGGGAACGTTTCTAGGGGTGTGGCGCTTTGTGACCAAAGGTTCTGATTTTCGCGGCCAGTCCATGAACCCCGGTCTCTACACCATGCGCTACGCCTTGATGCCCGCCGATGGGAATCATATGGGTGCCGCGCAGTACCGGGACTTCATCTTGCTGGTCCCCCTCGCCGCCGACTCCAACCCCGCCGCTCAACTGCCGTTCGCTGAGGTTGTGGCTTTGAGCCGCAAAGCCTCCGGGACCGGCCATCCGGCGGTTTTCCCGCTGGCCTCTCCCGAAAGCGTGACCGAACCGACCCTGACGAAAGACTACGAGGAAAATTGGATCCTGAAGATCAGGGTCTCCACCAAATGCGGCGAGCCGATGCCGTTCGCGATCGGCGTGTTTGGCCGCGCCGAGCAGTAAGACCTTCCAGCCCTTCCAGAGGCTCGACCCGGACGGACCAGAGGCCGGCGCGGCACTGTGGTGCGTGGCAATTCTGACCAGCGAGCTATTCTTCGGCTACAATTATTAGAGATGGCATTAGATTTGGGCACGAAAGCGGTTTTCTATCGTGGGTGCGCGGCATTTTGTTTGCTGCTGGCAACCCCGCCAGGCGCCGCGCGGGCCGACATTTCACCGGAGCGCTATCTGGAGCACGTCAAGGTGCTGGCCAGTGAGGAAATGAAGGGGCGTGGCAACGACCGGCCTGAACTGCAACTGGCCGCTAAATACGTGGCCGAGCAATTCCGCGCCTGCGGCCTGCAGCCGCTCAACGGCAGCTACTTCCAGAAATTCTGGGCGACCACGGGTACCAGCATCGGTCGCAACAATCGCCTGACGGCCCGGTTCCCGGACACCACCAAGTCCTACAAGAGTGGCAAGGACTTCGTGTCATTGGGCATCAGCGATCCTGGCACGGTCTCCGGTCAGGTAGTGTTTGCCGGCTACGGGATCACCGCCGCCGAGTACAACTACGACGATTACGCGCACCTGGACGTGAAGGGCAAGATCGTGCTGGTTCTTCGCCACGAGCCGCAAGAGCGGGACGACAAGAGCGTGTTCATGGGCCGCGAGTACACCAGCCACGCGGGCATCGTGCAAAAGACCATCAACGCGCGGCTGCACGGAGCTGCGGCGCTGCTCCTGGTGAACGACCCCAACCAGCACCCTGGCGATAAGGATCCGCTGCTGAAAGTGGGCGCGCTGATGGGGCCTGAGCACCTGGGGCTACTGGCCATTCAGGTGAAACGTAAGGTTGCCGATGCGCTGCTCGCGACGGTCCGGAGGAGCCTGAAAGCTGTACAAGAAGCCATTGACCACGATCTGTCCAACCTTTCCGTAGCCCTTCCTGTCCGGGTCCAATTGAAAGTGGACGTAGCCCGGCGCACGCGGGAGCTGGAAAACGTCGTCGGCATCCTGCCCGGCAATGACCCGGCGCTGGCCGGCGAAGCCGTGGTGATCGGCGCGCATTATGATCATCTCGGCCTGGGCCGGCGCAGCTCGCTGGCCGGTAGGAAGGTCGGGAAAATCCACTACGGAGCTGACGACAATGCCTCCGGAACGGCTGGCCTGTTGGAGCTGGCCTGCGACCTGGCTGGCCGGGCTGAGCAGCAGCCTGAGCATCAGTCTGAGCACCAGCCTGAGCACCGGTCTGATCAACTGAAGCGCAGTATCGTGTTCCTGGCCTTCGCCGCGGAGGAGCTGGGCCTGCTCGGCTCCGGCCATTACGCCCGCAATCCGCTGGTCGCCATGGAGAAGACGATCGCCATGATCAATCTGGACATGATCGGCCGCCCGAAAGACCGCATGGTTTATGTGGGCGGTGTGGGGACGGCCCAGGAGTTCCGCGCACTGGTGGAAGAAGAGAACGAGGCTGTTGGGCTAAAGCTGAAGTATTCGCTGGCGGGATACGGCGCCAGCGATCACTCCTCGTTCACGGCGCGCCAGGTGCCGGTGCTGTTCTTTTTTTCCGGCTTGCACTCGGACTACCACAAGCCCAGCGATACCTGGGAAAAGATCAATGCTCCTGGTGCAGCCGACGTGCTCCGACTGGTCCGGCGGGTGGCGCTTCGGCTAAACACCCGTCCCCGGCGCCCGCTCTTTGTCCGGGTGGCTGCGCCTGGCATTGCCGCCAGTTCCGCACCCAGGGGCGGCGGTTACGGGCCTTATTTCGGAAGCATTCCGGACTTCGCCGAAGTGGAAAACGGCGTGCGCTTTGCCGACATCAAGGATGGCAGTCCCGCTGCCCGCGCCGGACTCCAGGCTGGCGACGTCCTGGTGGAGTTTGATGGCAAGGCCGTGAAGAACCTTTACGACTTCACCTACCTGCTCCGTGCTCACCAGCCGGGTGATGAAGTGGGGATCGTGGTGATACGGAAGCAGCAGAGGATCACTGCCCGGGTCACTCTCGGCCATCGCCCAGGCTAGCTAGCGCCCGAGCTAGCCATCGTCCGAACTAGCCATCGTCCGAACTAGAAGGTGACAAGGCTGTGCCAGAATTACCGATCCCCCGTGTGGCCATTGGGTTTCGTCCGGAGTTCCTGGACTTCCGCCGCGGCATCCGGGTAGGGAACCTGGAACCGCACGAGCGGATCACCCGGATCCTGAAGCTGGCTCTGGAGAGCCGCTGTCAGCAGGCCTTCGTCACCGACCGCTGGGGCCGCGGCGTCTTCTGGCAGTGGATCTGTTTTCTGCCCCGCGCCAACCGTCTGGCCAAACCGGAATCGAACCGCATCAATTTCGGCTGCTCCAAGTTTTTCCTCATGGTGGATACCGAAGAGCGGCAATTCAAATGCGGAATGCAGGTCGAGCGCGGGTATCTGAGAGCGCCACGCGGCTTCCCCCAGGCCCGGCTGCGCCCGGATTGGGACTGGCACCTCCTGCTTCGGAGATTATCCCCACGCAGTCCGCTGGAGCGGGAGCTGCGCCGGTTGGTCGAGCGCGAAGACTTCTGGCTCCACGCTGGAAGCTGGGACCAGCCCCAGCGCTACGGTCAGAGGAATTTTCCCGGGGCCGCCCGGCTGCGGCGTGCCTTGCAGAGCGCGCCGGCGAGCGACTGGTGCGGCTTCCAGCTTTACTACCTCATGGAAGAGCCCGAGGTGCGAAGCTCCACGGGGCTGGATCTTGTGGAGGCAATGCTGGCGATCTACCATGAAGTCACGCCGGTCATGAATCTCTGCATGCAGGTGCGCATGCAGGGTTAAATATCCCGCATTGGAAGTTCGCAATCGTCTGGCTGCACCGCTGGTGTTGCGGCGGGGAAGGGGATTCCTCGCTGCGCTCGGAATGACGGAGAAGCGGCTTTTGCGTCATTTTGCCAGGATGGCTTATATACTCTCTGCCATGGATCGCCGATGCCTCCTGGGGTGGAGTTTGCTGCTCCTTGTAGCGGTTTCCGTGCGGGCTGAGGATTGGCCGGAATGGCGGGGGAAGGGCCGGCTCGGTGTGTGGACGGAAACCGGTGTCCTGGAAACCTTTTCTGAAAAGGGACTGCAAATTAAGTGGCGGACGCCAATCAAGGGAGGCTACGGCGGCCCGGCCGTGGCGGGAGGGCGGGTGTTTGTCCTGGATTTCTCTCCCACGGAAGTGAACAAAGGGATCGAGCGCCTCCTCTGTCTAGACGAAAAAACAGGCCGCATTCTTTGGACGCGGGAGTGGGAGACTGACTACACGGGCCTCATGGGAACGTATGCCATCGGGCCGCGGACCACGCCGACGGTGGACGGCGATCGCGTGTACGCCCTGGGCGCCACCGGCATTCTCCTCTGCCTCAGCGTCAAGAACGGTGCGATCCTTTGGAAGAAAGATTTTGTGAACGACTACGGGACCGAGATACCGGTCTGGGGAATGACCGGCGCGCCGCTGGTGGACGGAGCACGACTCATCGCCCTGGTGGGAGGCAAGCCGGACGCCAAAGTGGTGGCGTTTGACAAAATGACCGGGAAGGAAATCTGGCGGTCCCTTCCTTCGAGCAGCGAGCCGGGGTATTGCCCGCCGGTCCTCATCCAGGCTGGCGGCACGCAGCAACTGCTGATCTGGCATCCTCAGGCGCTCGTCTCCCTGGACCCGGTGACCGGCAAGGTTTACTGGGAGCAACCCTTCAAGGTTCGCTCCAGTCTCACAGTCGCAACTCCGGTTCGGAGCGGGTCGCGCCTGCTGGTGTCTTCGTTTTACAACGGCAGCATGATGCTGGAACTCAATCCGGCCAAACCTCGCGGCCGCCTGATCTGGAAAGGCAAAAGCGACAGCGAGATCAAAACCGACGGTTTGCACGCTCTCATTTCGACACCGGTCGTAGCCGGGGACTACATCTACGGTATCTGCAGTTACGGCCAGTTCCGTTGCTTGAACGCCAAAACCGGTGAGCGCATTTGGGAAACCCTTGCGGTGACGAAAGAACGAGCCAGATGGGCGGCAGGGTTTATCGTCCGCCACAGGGATCGCTACTTCATTAACAACGACCGCGGCGAGTTGATCATTGCAAAGTTGTCGCCCGCGGGGTATCGGGAGATCAGTCGCACGAAGCTGATTCAGCCGACGTCTCGCGTCAGCAGGCGTCGCGAACTTGGCGCGGTGAACTGGTCGCATCCGGCGTACGCCAACAAGCACATCTTCGCACGCAACGACAAAGAAATCCTCTGCGCTTCGTTGGAGAAGAAGTAGCTGCTCATCCCTCACGGTCGCGGCTCGTCGGGCGCGGGTGGCTCAACAAAATTGGGTCCCGAGTGACCTCTCGTGCAAGCTCTCCTCTTCTGCCTCGGCTACGATCTCCCGAACGTCCGCTCCCGGTTCTCCCGGGATAGGCGCCTGAAGCTCCGCGTGCGCTCTTCCCCGATTCCGCTCGTCGTCGACGCTTGACCTTCCTGCCTTGCGGCAGAAAGGCACCGAAATCAGGGTTGCCGCGTACGGTATCCCCGACCATTACTCGGCTGAAACCTTGCGACCCCAGCCTTTCACAGCCGGATCTTCTCCTGTCGATCCTTCCCGAAAAACCTCTTCAGCTCCCCGGGTAGGCGTCCAAGGGTCCTCCGGTCCGACCCTCCTCCCGACCTTTCGATCAGGATTTAGGCCCCCAGTGGTTTCCCTGGCTATCCCTGCCCCGCGCCTTGCAGCGGGGTTCGGTGACCGAGCCATCCCTGCAGTTCCAACCCGGCGCCTTGCGGCCCCGAGCCAGCCTGCGCTTCCTGCTCAGTTCTTCGACGGCGGAGCCTTTCAGCTAACGCCGCCGCGCTTCCAGTTCCTCCCTGGGTTTTTCCAGTCGGGTCGCCCTTGCGGGCGCTCTGACTGGCCGTCCGGGATTTCCCCTGAGTTCCTGCCGGCCCGCAATGACTTGCGAGCCGGTCGTCCACAGGTTCCCTTCAGGTCCTTCTGATCCCAACCTTGCGGCTGAGATCAGCCGTTCGGGATCCGCAATCTTCAGCAGAATGCTCAGCCTGCCTTCCAGATCTCTCGGAACCCGAGCGTCTTTTTACTCTTCGCACAAAAATGAGTCAAGAATTTTATTCTCTTTCTTTTCAACACGTAAGAAATTCGCACGCTTCTTCGTGCAGCAGTGCAATCAGGGCTTTGGCAAGCTCTGCCCGGAGCGGCAGCGTCGCCTGGTCCAACCTGATGAAACCCGCGCCAGTCGTGGCTTTTGCGCTCTGCACCGTCGTGCAGCGGAACTAACTAGAACAGGAGATTTCCAGGATGTTCAGCTATGCTTTGACCGGACCTGACAGTGAGTTGAGCGATGCGCCGGGCTAGCGGAGTTCTTCCATGATCTCGTCCAGCACCTCTTTGTTTGGCCGGACACGGTCTTCGGGCAGAGAGGCTAGCGGTGCGTCCACCATGTTCAGTAAATCCAGAAAATTCTTTTGGCGGGTTTCCAGATAGAGCAAACCCGTGAGAACGTGCCCTGTCTGCTGCGATTCTAGCAGGGCCCCAAGCGCGACAGACTTGCTGGTGGGATCGTAGTCGTGGCCGATCTTCTTCAGCACCACGCGCGAGCCGTCGTGCATCTCGACCTCGGTCGCTTGGCCGGGCTCATAATCCACCTCGATCTCTTTATAGGTTGGAATGAAGTCAATCTCGTGCAGCGGCTCCTCGTGCTGCTTCATGTAGGAGTAGCTC
>JAKZXP010000223.1:0-4152 GCA_047514915.1 Terriglobia bacterium | reverse complement strand
GGTCAGACCGGCCCGGTCGGCAAAGGCGAGCAGCCTGCGACGCTGCGCTTTGTCACCGGCGGCCCACTCGCCGAGCGCCCGATGTGCCGTCGGGGGATCAAAAGAAAGGCACGTCGTTGCCAATTCCGCGGGCTTCATTGTGCCTTCATTCGCTCGCGCTTCCTGAAATCTTACAGATTCAGCTTCAGCGCCATCTGGATGCGCCGCGGCTCGCCCACCGAAAAAATCCGCCCGAAAAACGGTCCGAAATCCGGGTAGGGACCGGCGCACTTGCAATTCCACCCGCGACAGTTCGTAGCACGCAAACGAGGGGTACTGGGCCACCAGGCGGTAGGGCCCGCTTGGCCTCGCACGGCGGACACCCCGGCGAGCAAGAACAGCCCAATCCAGACGACAGCGCTCAGTGGCTTGGGAATCATTCCACGGTTCTCTTTGGCAAAGGCAGGCCGTCCAATTGTTCGAGAGCCTGGTCCCAGTTGGAGTAGCGGAGCCGGTAGGCGCCGGCTTCGACAAAACGCCGTAGCGTTTCTTGGTGAGCGGCCATGGTTTGCTCGTGATCCAGCAGGAGTGCTTCGAACAGCAGCCGGCGTGCCTCAGCAGCAGGCACTGTTTCCAGGACCGGGGCGGCGCCGCTACTGCGCTCGAGAAAAACCACCACGCCGGGTTTGGCCTCGGTCACCGCACGCCCCGGCAGCCACTCCTCGGTGCGCACCGCCAGGCACTCCTGGCGCTCGCGACTCATGGTGACCTGGGCCTGCTGGAGCTCGGGAAACAGCTCGCGCGCCGACACCAGAAAGTGAAGGTGTGTGGGGTTTCCTAGAAGCGCCGCCGAGTTTTCAGAACGGTTTAAGTAAACGACATCCTCAGTCAACAGCCGATAGCCGGCGCGGGCGCAAGCGTAGGCCAGCGATGTTTTGCCGGCCCCCGCTGGTCCCGACAGGCAGATGCCATACCCGTCGCGCACCACGCAGGAGGCGTGCACCGGGGTGAGCCAGTGGTGCACCAGCAACACATAGGTGGCGCAGTCTGGAAAGGTCCAGCGGAAGAACTCGCGGTCCTCCAGCATCGCTGGTGAAAAAAAACCCATGACCCGCCGCCGGTCCAGGTCCGCCACCATGAAATTATCCGGGCCGCAGACCACGGCGAACAGGTCCCCCCAGGCCCGATATGCCGCCGCCGGCCAGGGAGGGGCACTGGCCTCCGCTGGCACGCACACCAGCCGCATGTGCAGGCCTGCTTCCTCAGGCGTCGCGCTGGCAAGAGGCTCAGCCTGCGAAAAAATGCGGAAACTTGACTCGACGCTTTCCAGAATCCGCCGGTCGTTGGTTTCGACCTCGAGCCGGAAGCCGAGCGGGCGAAAGACCGCCCGCAAGGGGGTCTCCACCGACAGAAAAAGAGGATCCCGGTGTCGGTACGCCGACATAGAAACTTGACCTTAATGGCGCAGGAATTCTACAACGAACGGGTGCCCAACCGTGCAATGGTAATGCGGGGGAGGGCAACGCGTGCACTGAGCCGCGCGACAGGAAGTAGACGGTGGCGCCGGCACGTTCAGGAAGCAAAGGTAGGTAGCGCTCGCTGGCCGTGGCTACCCCCTGCACCCTTTCCAGCAACGCCTGCTCGGCAGGGTTCTCGGGTGTGTAGTCATCAAAGACGATGGCCAGCGCTGCTGAGCCTGGGGCCCAACCATCGGCCTGCTGTGCCCGCACCAGCTGTTCGCGCAGCCGCGGCGCATGCACCCAGATGCGGGCGTAGTCGAAAGGCCAGATGTTTATGCTCGCCATCATCTGGCGTGCGGCCCGGACCCCGGCTTCGCCCTGCCGGCGCCGGATCAACTCCAGGAAATGCTGCGTCTGCTCCGGAGGCAAAGGGCGGGCGAAAATCAGCGCCGTTTGAGTAGGATCGAGGCGCGTGGAAAGCATCTGCGCGAGCGCGAAGTCCAACTGCAGATTGCCCTCGTTCACCGACTGGTCCAGGATTCTCTTGGTGGCATAGCCCTCGTAGGCAAACGTCACCAGGAACACCAGGACGGCCGAGGCAGCCGGCACGGCCAATACGGCCGGCATGCGACCGCGAAGCCAGCGCAATCCGGTAGCCGCCATGAGAAACCAGCACGGTAGCAGGAAATGGACTTCGCGGTTGGTCACGTAGCGGTCGTAATCCGGCTCCATCCCGTGGGCGGTAAGGGGCAGGGCTAGCAGGAAAAACACCGCCGCTAGCAGCAAGGTTTCAACGACCCCCGCATGCCGTTTCCGCTCCGGATCCCGCCACCAGATCCAGAATCCGACAAGCGCCAGCACCGCCACCACTGACGTGGTGTGGTTCAGCGACGCGCCCAAAAGGTAGGGAATCCGCCACAAGCGCGCTGGCCGGAAAGCGGGGTCGAACAAGATGGTTCCGCCTGGAGAAAAGCCATGATTAAGAATGATCCAGGCCAGCGGGCCGATGGCGAACGGCAGCGCAAGGCGCAAGGCTGCGAGAGGGCGCGGGCGGCACTGGATCAGGCGCACCAGCGCCGCTGCCAGGGCCGCAAACCACGCCTCGTAGCGGGTAAGGCAGGCGGCGGCCAGCAGCAGGTAACCGGCTGCCTGCACCGCTCTCGGGGACCGGCCGAAAATCAAAGCCAGGCCCCAAAACAGCAGGGTCAACTCCAGTACCTCCTGGTAGGGCGCGCTTCCCAGGAAGATCAGGAAGTGGCTGGAAGCAAACAGCAGGCCGGCGTAGATTCCGCTTTCAGCTCCAAAGGCGGCAGCGGCCAACCGCGCCATTCCACACGCTCCCAGCGCAGAAACCAACACCAGGACTAAGCGGAGAAAAAAGGGGTCAGGGGTAATGCGGGTGGCCAAGTGGACCAGCACCTGGAATAGGGGTAATTGGTAAGCCAGCCGAAGGTGCTCCCAGTTCGTCAGGCGAATAATCGGGTCACCACCATAGATGACCGGATAACGCCACAACACCAGGAGTCCAACCGCGGCTGAAAAGCCGAACAGGATCAGATACCAGCGCAAGGAAAGCCTTTGCTGCTGGGGCACGCATTCCATTTCTCTGGTTGCATATATCAGTCACGCCTTTTCCGCAAGCCTGGCGCGCCGGAGTAGTGGGCGGTGGGGCCTGTCCAAAACGCCAAGCTCAGGCGGGAAGCGTTTCCGATGAACCCGGAGGTGGGGAAGCGCGGCGGGCCACGCGGCTGACGGCCCCGACAATCTTACGGAAAGGAAGCTGCTGGTAGCTGTCGAAGGGAACGAACTCGCCCACCCGCGTGCCACGGTAGTACCAGCGCGTCAGTAGCGCCAGATGCTCGGCACGAGACCGCGCCGAGCCCCCACCGAACTCCAGGCCCAGAAGCAGATCGCGCAGCCGGGCGTCCAGCGACACCGGCCTACCATCCAGTACTTCGAAGGTAAAGGTTACCTGAGGCTGCAGGAAGCCCCTCCAGAGAGGAAACAATTCCACTGCGGGCGATTGAGCCGACGGTTGGATCACCAGTCCGTTCAGGTGCTCCAGGTCCATGGCAAGCTCGGGCCTGTGCTTCATCGCCTGCTCGACCTTCTCCAGTCGCCGTTGCAGGCGCGCAGCCTCCTCAAAGTCCAGTTGCTCGGAGGCGGCGTCGCGTTCGGCCTCGATGATCTTTACCAGCGACGTGCCGCTACTGGAGAAGAAAGTCGTAAGGCGCGCCACCTCCTCCCGATAGTGCTCCTGGGTGCAGGCGTCCTGGCACGGGCGCAGGCACATGCTCATCTCGCCGTAGATGCAGCCGGGATGAGCCGGGTCCGGATGGATGGCCTCCACGCACCGGCGCACCAGGAACAGGTCCAGGATTTGCGGGGCGAACTTCTCGGCCGCCGCCCGCGTCGGAAACGGCCCGTAGTAGAGGGCCGGACCCGGTCCCAGGCGGCGCGTGACGTAGCAGCGCGGGTAGGGATTCGCCAGGTTCACCTTCAGCAGCGGCGGCGGACGCAGCCGGAGCAGCTCGCGGTAGCGTTCGGGAAAAGTGGCCCGTGCCGCTCGATAGAGCAACACGGAGGTTTCAAACACGGAGCCGGTCGCGCGGTAACGGATGGCGGTGGTGGCACCGCGCAAGTTCAAGCGCCGGGCGCTGCGGGCGGCCTCCCTGGTTCCGGCGGGCATCGGTTCGGGAGGCCCCAGCAGGCG
>JAKZXP010000222.1:0-2504 GCA_047514915.1 Terriglobia bacterium | reverse complement strand
AGGTAGACCAGGGTTGCCCGGTCGTTGGCAATCACAAAGTTGGTGAACTCGCTGCCGCCGCGCTCAGAAGGGATGCGGGCAGTGCGGATCCATTGGGGCATCGCCTCCCCTGCCTCCTTCTGGAAAAAGTGAGGCTTGTGGATGCCGTTGGGATAGCGCTTCATCACCACCGGCCGGTCCTGCATGTAAGGCAGCAGGTAGCCGGCGATGCGGTCGTAATATTCCACCACGTCGCGCTTGGTGTAACCCTCCTCGGGAAAGAAGAGCTTGCCCAGGTTTTGAATCATGAACGAGCGGCCTTCGACCGAAACCCTCTGCACCTGTTGCGAACCGGAGAACAGGGAAGGCGGCGGCTCGTCCGGGACGGCCAACTCCCCAGCGGGATCGCGCACGTGGGCAGCGGGATCGCGCACGTGGGAAGACGCCGGGTTTGCGGCGGGGCGCACTTCCAGGGAGCGCACTTCCAGTACGACAGGAGCGCGCATCTTTTCCTCGGCGGTCCATTCGGCGAACTTGACGCGGGCCACCAGTTCCGGGCGGACCCAGTGGGGCGGCTCCAGCGTCGCCGGCTGGCCGGCGAACGAGTTGCGGTCGATGCTAAGCGGCTTCAGCTTTTCCCACACTTCCCGTTGGGACGCCTGTGTGAAGCCGCTGCCGGCATTGCCCACGTGGATGAGCTTGCCATCCCGGTAGACCCCCAGGACGAGAGCACCGAAGTGTCGGCGCGAGCGACGCGGCTCAGTGTAGCCACCCACCACGCACTCCAGTTCCCGCGTGGCCTTGACCTTCTGCCATTCGGGGGAGCGTCGCTCGACGTAGAGGCTCTGGCGGCGCTTGCCGACAATGCCCTCCAGGCCTTTCTGGCACGCGGCTTTCCACAAGGCGTGGCCTTCTCCGATGTGATGATCGGAGAGACGCACGGGTGCGTCTTCGGCGGGGAGCAGGATTCGCTCAAGGGCCTGCTTTCTCTGCTCCAGCGGGACGCGGCGCAGGTCGTAGCCGTCCAGGTAGAGCAGGTCGAAGACGTAATACACGACGGGGAACTGCTCGACCCGGCGCGCGTCCGGGATGGTGTTCATGCGTTGCTGGAGGCGTTCGAAGCTGGGGCGGCCCTCGGCATCCAGCGAAACAATCTCGCCGTCCAGGACCGCCAGCCGGGCCCGGAACTGGCTGGCTATCCCTGCCAGCTCCGGCCCTGCCAGCTCTGGATAGTGGCGGGAGACGTCGCGCAGGTTGCGCGATTGCAAGCGAACCCGGCCATTTTCCAGGAACACCCCGGCCCGCACCCCGTCCCACTTGATCTCGAACAGCCACTCCGGACCGTCATCGGGACGTTCCGCCAGAGTGGCCAGCATCGGGCGCACGAGCTCCGGCATCTCAGCTTTGACTGCGCCCGCAAGCGTGGCCGGCTCGGCCGCGTCAGCCTCTTGGGACAGGTCGCGGCGCGTCTTCTCCAGGGTGCGCCTGGCGGCCAAGGTTTTCTTGTGGCGTAACTCCGCGGCGTTGTCTGGACTGGCGCGCGTCAGCTGCTGCCGTGCGGTTGCTTTCGCGGGAGTTTCGCCTCCCAGGCCTTCCTCGCGCGCAATTTGCTCTAGGGAGCGCCCAGTCAACACGCTCCAGTCGTAGTCGTCTATATTCCAGCCTGTGCGCGCGTGCTGGTCTTTCTTCTTCAGCAACAGCCACTCGTTGCCCTTGCTGGCTGGGCGGCGCGAGCGCATCCTCACCAAGGCAAATTCCCCCTTCAGTTTTCGTCCTTGAAGCAAGAACTTTAGGTCGCCCTTCTCCAACTGAGCCAGCGGGCCAGCCTGGCCCAACACCTGGCCCAACACCTGGTAGGTCCCGCTGTCCCACACCATCACGGTCCCGGCGCCGTAGTTGCCCGCCGGGATAATGCCTTCGAAGTGAATGTAATCGATCGGATGGTCTTCCACCATCATGGCCAGCCGCTTTTCCGCCGGATCTTCGGTGGGACCTTTGGGAACAGCCCAGGATTTCAGCACGCCAGCCATCTCCAGGCGGAAGTCGTAGTGCAGGCGAGTGGCGTGGTGCTTTTGAACGACGAAACGGCAGCCACCAACCTCTCCGGCCTTCCCGGTGGTGGGCTCAGGCGTCTGGCCGAATTTCCTCTTCCGCTGATAGTCCTCTAAGGCCATCCCTCAACAGACGAATGATGGGCGGAAACGCCCCGTTTTCACAACTGCTTCGTGCCATATTCGGGGACAAAAAGGGGTGAGTGGTTCATGGTCTTCCGGCTGGTGTGTTCTTGTTTCTCATGATCCCGCCTGCCCCTGAGTTGCTTTCAGGGCCAGGAGCCGAGCCCAGGTGCGAGTGAAGATGCCGTGCCACTAACCCTCACTATAGCAGATAGTTCCAGCAATACAGTGATCTCAGCCGTCCTCGCCCCCCTTTTACCACTTTGAGAAGAAGCAGGCCCAATTTGGGCTTTCCAAGCGATTCTGGGCTTGCTATCATGGTAAAAGGGGGTTTTTGCTCCTTGGGATAGC
>JAKZXP010000221.1:0-5586 GCA_047514915.1 Terriglobia bacterium | reverse complement strand
ACACGATGCAGTTCGTGCGCAACGAGGTTAGCACCATCTGCATGGGACAGGCGGGTAGCATGGCTGCGATCCTGCTGGCCGCCGGCACGCACGGCAAGCGCTATGCGCTGCCGCACGCGCGTATCTTACTGCACCAACCCTCCCTCTATGGGCTTTCTGGACAGGCTACCGACATTGACATCTACGCCCGGGAAATCCTGAGGCTGCGGGAGCAGCTCAACCGTCTGCTGGCCCAGCACACCGGCCAGTCGGTGGAGAAGACGGAACAGGACGTGGACCGCGATTTCATCCTCACGCCGGAACAGGCGATCACCTACGGCATCGTGGACCAGGTCCTGGAACGCCGGCTCGTGCCCGCATCGGTCCCCTAGCTCCGGCGCTGTTTTTCCTTACCCTCGCCTGAACCTGCCTCGGCTGGCCTACATTTTAAGCGAATGACTGTTCTCGGAGGAAACCAGGAAGTCGAAGATCGCCAGCACCTGTTTGCGGAATTCGTAGGCGCGGCGCGCTTTAGCGGGAAACCCCAGTTGACCATGTTCCCAGGCGCGCTGCCACTTGGCCAGGATTTCTCGGGGCACGTCAATGTCGCGGCGCAGCCGCTCGGCGGAATGACCACGCAGGAACAGACCAAAGAAGAAGGCCGCTTCGCGCTGTGGGTGGGGGAACTCGTCTCTCTGCATTGTGCCCAACGCCTTCTTGCGACCGAGTCAACATTATCACAGCGTTTTGGGTTTCGCCAAGACCGAATTGCCGACCGGCCCACGGGTGTGGGGTCTCATACCTGAGTTGGTACGCGGCGCTGCTCTGATCGCGCGATTCCGTGCTAGCATGGCCGGGTTATGCCCAGCTCAGTGTGGTCGGGCTACGTGACCTTTGGCCTGATTTCCATCCCGGTGAAGCTGTTCTCGGCGGCGCGCAGCGAGAGCATCAGCTTCCGTATGCTCCATAAGGAGTGCGGCACGCGCGTGAAGCAGCAGTACATCTGCCCGGTGCACGAGCGGCCGGTCACGCGGGAGGAAATCGTCAAGGGCTACGAGTTCGAGAAGGACCGTTACATCGAGGTCAGCCCGGAGGAGATCAAGAAGATCGAGCCCCGCACCGCCCGAGCTATGGAGATTCTGGAGTTTGTCCCCCTGGCCGAAGTCGACGCAATGTTCTTCGACACCTCCTACTACCTGGTGCCGGAGGATCCGGGACTGCGCGCCTATGTGCTGCTGCGGCAGGCGATGGCCGATAGCGGCAAGTGCGCGATCGCCCGGCTCTCCATGCACAACCGCGAGTACACGGCGATCCTGCGGCCGCTCGCGCAGGGTCTGGCCCTCCATAGCATGTTTTTCCGGCACGAGGTGGGACGGATCGAAGAGCTAGGCCCGGTCAACGGCCTGGAAGTCAAGGAGAAGGAACTGGAGCTGGCCCACTCGCTGATCCAGAGCCTGAGCGGCCCCTTTGAGCCGGAGAAATACAGCGACAGCTTCCAGGCGAACCTGCGCACGATGCTGGATGCCAAACTCCAGGGCCAGCCGGTGACGGAAGTGGAAAAGCCCAAGCTGGCTCCGGTCATTGACCTGATGGCGGCGCTGAAGAAGAGTCTGGAAGAAGCGCGCAAGTTGCCACGCAAGCAGGCCGCTGCTGACTCAGCGGCCGAGCCGGCAGCTCGGCCGCGGCGCAAGTCGGCGCGGTCCCGGAGCGGTTAGCCCGATGGCATCCGCCCAAGGCGAGAGCTATTCGCGCGAGGAGATGGGCAGGATTCTTGGCCTTTCCCAACGCCAGTTGACTGCCTGGCAGAAGCAGGGGTTGGTGAGACATACCGGCCCGTACAGCTTCTCCGACCTGATCGCGCTGAAGACCATCCAGAAGCTCCGCAGCAGCAACATCCCGCTGAAGAAAATCCAGCGCAGCGTTGTCGCGCTGAAGCGCAAGCTGAACGAAGTCGAACACCCTCTGACGGAGCTGAAGATTTCCTCCGACGGGCATCGGGTTATCGTCAACTACCGGGGCGCGACAATGGACCCCGACACCGGACAGTTGCTGTTTAACTTCGAGACCCGCCAGTTGCAAGCCAGCGTCCGCGCCTTGAAGACTCCCCCGGCCGAGCTGCCGCGCCGCCGGCAGGAGGCCGAAGAGTGGTTCCTGCGCGGCCTGGATCTGGAACAGCACCCGGAAACGCTGCCCGAGGCGATGCAGTCATACTGCCGGGCCATCGAGATGAACCCGAAAGCCGCCGGCGCCTACATCAATCTGGGAACCCTGTACTACAACGAGCACCGCCTGGCCGAGGCCGAAAAGTGCTACCGTGCAGCCATCGAAATTGATCCGCAGTATTCGCTGGCCTGCTTCAATCTGGGCAACGTCCACGATGAGCGGGGAAATCTGGAGGAAGCCCGGCAGTCTTACGAACAGGCCCTGCGTCTCTCGCCCGAGTACGGCGACGCGCACTATAACCTGGCGCTGGTGTACGAGAAATTGGAGATGCGCGGCAAGGCCGTCCATCACTGGCGCGCCTATTTGAAGCTGGATCCCAGCAGCCCCTGGGCCGCGTACGCGCGCCAGCAACTGGCGCACACCCCGCTGAAGCTCATCCCCCCGGACGAACCACCTACCCCAACCCGCCCCAAGCCACCCGCCTAGATTTCGGCGAGGAAAAGTACGGGCTAGAGCCACGCCACAGGCGTCGCCGTCGGCAACTCACCTAGAATCCTCCTTGGAAGCGCCGCATCAGGTGCCAGCGGAAATATCTGGCTTTTGCCGGACTCCAGGCCTCGCATTTCTGACCCTTAAACGTCCTTAGTACAGCTTTGATCGCGCGAGAAGACTGAGCGGTACTCATCAGTATGCGCCCCCCTTCGCCGACGGCGACCAAGCCTCGTTCGTAGAGGGCGTCGCAGCCAAGAAGGCAAACACTGAACACGATATTCTTCACGTCGAGTCGTTCGCGTCGAGAGCACTCACTCCGGGGCTTTACATGAGCGGCAATAAGTAGCCCAACTGGCAAGCGGCGGCGACACAAGGCGCACACTGCCTGCTCCGCTTCGCTGAAAAGGATGTGTCGAAGGTAGCTCTGCTCAACTCGTCCAAGAGCACTGTGTTCTCGATCGAGCGGCCCTTCTTTCAAGGCAACTCGCTTGAACTGTCTCTTTGTCGCGGGCGCAAGCCACCGAACAGGGTCCCCAGCGATCCGGTCAGCAACGCGAGCCGGCCTTCCGCTCTCTACGAGTTCGCAAAACTCGGAATCGTGAACGAGCGAGATCGCCGCACCCTTGCTGATAAGGCGAGCTGCCTTCCGCTCCTTGGTCCCGTATTCCCCGAACGCCCACGTTGACGAGTCCCCTCTGACGAGAACGGTGGTATCGAGTGTGACCTCAGCGCGCGCAGTGGGAATTCCGCCCAGGCGACGAACGATGCGTTTTAGCTCGGGGCGCGCTAGCCACGCTTTACCAGTGAAGGCAACATGCTCGCCACGTATACTTTTCAACCAGTTCCTCATGGGCTCTGTCTCACCATCGGTCCATCTGCCTAAAGAGCAAAGGGCTTAAACGGTGGTGCGTGCAACAGGCTCCCACGCCGGATCAGGGTTTCCATCACCTCACGGTTCATTGCTCGACGTTCGAGTCCTTCCAACAGCGTGCTGGCCAGGCAGTCGCCGGAATGCGTCGTGACCTCCGCCACCCGCTGATGCGACGGTGACAAGAATATCATCGCGACCGTGGCGAATTCGTACGAAGACCAGTTACACGCGTCGATAGCTACATTGAGCGCGCGGCATACCGTGTCCACGCGGTGCGAGATAGCTTGAGCGCGAACGTGTTGGTAAACAGCCATCAGCCGGTCAGATCGGCTATCCGGAAACTGACCCACTACTCCGAGCGCGGCGCGGTTGAACACGAACCAGGTCTTGGTCATAATCACGCCAGCGGAATGGCCCGTATTGTCTGCCAAACACAAGCAGAGGGCATCACTGGATGAGGATTCGAGCGGCACTGGCGCGCGAGGTTGGTCGGCTGACTACGGAAGAGGTTGAACTCGACCCGCCGAAAGAAACCGAAGTTCTGGTCCGCATGCGCGTAGCTGGTGTCTGTCACTCTGATTTGCATGTGTACAGAGGGGAATTGCGCGTCAGGCCACCCATTGTTCTGGGCCATGAAGGGGCTGGTGTGGTAGAGGCTGTCGGTAGTCAGGTCGGCCGGGTTAAGCAGGGCGACCGTGTTATGGTCAACTGGCTGCCGGCGTGCGAAATATGCGCCCGATGCCTGAACGGCCGTCCTAACCTCTGCCAGCGATTCGCAGACACCACTTTCAAGGGCATGCTCTTGGATGGAACTTCTCGGCTAAGAACGCTCGACGGGATCGCGCTGAAGCACATGCTCGGCGCTGCCACCATGGCGGAATACGCAGTCGTTGATGAGGCGAGCGTGATCTCGTTTCCCGAGGATGTCCCGTTCGACGTGGCTGCAGTGACCGGCTGTGCCGTGGCAACCGGGGTTGGTGCGGTGATCAACACGGCGCAGGCAAAACCGGGAACGCCAGCTGCCGTCATCGGCTGCGGTGGCGTAGGGCTTAGTGCGATTCAGGGCTGTAGATTAGCGGGCTGCAATCCAATCGTGGCCATCGATGTGATCGACCGTAAGCTGGTCTTCGCCAAACGCCTCGGTGCAACGCACGTCGTGAACCCGAAGACGTCGAATTTGGAAGAAACCCTTCGTGACCTGACCGACGGCGGACCGGAGTATATCTTCGACAGCGTGGGTTCTGCGGCAACAATACCGCAGGCGCTGGCGCTCACTCGACCGGGAGGCACGACAACCGTTGTGGGATTGCATGCTGCCAGGGCCGACGTGCCGATTCTCGAGGTCGAGGTCCCGATTTCGCCCGCAGCCTTGATCTACCAAAACAAGAGGCTGCTGGGGTCATTTGCCGGCTCAATTCGACCTCGGCTGGATCTCCCGATGCTTCTCGAGCTGTATCGCGCCGGAAAACTTCAGCTTGACGAGCTCATCACTGAGCGTTATCCGCTGGATGATTTGGCCCGCGCCTTTGATGACATGGAATCCGGAAAAGTGGCACGGGGAGTATTGGTGTTCGGGACTGAGTAGGGGACGGCACCTGACTACTCATAAACTCGGTCCAGCTCCTGCCTTACATTCGGCAAGGTTCAGCGCCCCTGGTCAGTAGCCCTGGGATGCGGCACCGCCGCGAACGTCCACCAGGAACGCATTGCCCCGATGTCCTTGGGACGGCGCGGCATTTCGGCGCACCTTTGGCGCGGCAGAAGGCCCGGGTCAAGCTCTGTTTTCATCGGCAGCAAGAAGGTGCGCTGCCAGTCGGGGGTGGGGTGAGCGACGGGTCTCGAACCCGTAACCCCCGGAGCCACAGTCCGGTGCTCTACCGATTGAGCTACGCTCACCGCTGGGAACTATCTGTATCTCTCAGACTAGCACAGCCGGTATCTTTCAAACTAGCGCGCAGACAGCGCGCCCATCAACTTAGCGCGGTTGTCCCAGACCACCCTTCGCCAGGACCTTCCCTTGCTCATCAGACAGGCGCACGGTGAGCGGCTTGCGCAGGTTCTCCAGGCGATCCGCTGAGATC
>JAKZXP010000220.1:0-6567 GCA_047514915.1 Terriglobia bacterium | reverse complement strand
TGTTAAAAAAGGGCAGCCACCTTCAAATACGCCTGCTGGCACGGCCCGATCAGGAAGCCGAAATCGAGATTGTTAAGGCGCTGGAGACTGGCAACGAGGGCACGGAGTGGAACTTCCAGTTCCTGGTCCCCATGGAGAATTTCTGGGGACTCCAGTTTCCGGCTGGAACGGCGGCGCCAGCCCCGGAAAGCATCGACGCCACCACCGCGCTGGCCGGAGTGACCGAAGAACTGGTCCTGCTGCGGGCCCATGCCGACGACCACTTGCGCCACTGCACTCAGGAAATTGACTCGCTTCGCGAGCGGTTTACCCGCGAACTGCAGGGCACCATGGATACCGCCGGCCGGCAGTTGCAACAACTCGCCCGGAGCACGATCCAGACCACTTTCCGCAGCTTGTTGGAAGACCTGGCCCACCGGGCCGAAGAAACGGTGGACGAAAACCTGAAGCGGCTGCGCGAAGCAGTGGACCAGACCGGCGTGCAACACGCCAAGTACCTGGACGAGGAGGCGGAAACGGGACTGCAAAGGTTCCAGGAGCGGCTGGAGAAACAGGGCCGCCAGCTGACGACCCGCCTGGAGCAGTTGCGGGTCGAAGGCGACCGTGCGCTGCAGCAAGCGGCGCAAGCCGCCCTGGCGAACTTTCAGGCTGGCTGCGCGGACCTGCTGCGCAATCTGCTTCACTCCACCGAGACCCCTAAGCCCTCCCGCCCAGCGGCAGCGCGCCGGAAATAGCTGGAAGGACTGCACCGGTGGCGCATGGCCGCGGCCGCGGTTCCAGACTGCGAGGAATCCGCTCCTCTAAGGCCCAAGCCAGCGAACCATTCGCTTCCCTCAAGAGGTATCCCTTTCCTCGTCCCTGGTTCGCCGCCCCTGGCGCGGTTGTCCAACGCCTCTGGCAGGGTGCTGAAAAACCCGGGGAACCGCTCGCTAACGGTCGCGGCTCTGAATCAGCTCGGCTGATTCACCGGTGGTTACCGAGCCGCGCGCGTAAGCAAGCGGTCCACAAATCAGTTTTTCAGCACCCTGCTGGCAGCTCGGTCTTCAGATATCATGATCTGAGTGCAGAGCAGCCGCCTCCAGGTCCGCGAGAATGTCCCCCTGGCGCCGCTGACCACGCTGGGCATCGGCGGGCCGGCGCGTTTTTTCATGGAGGCGTGCGACGAGCAAACTGCCGTGGCTGCGCTGGACTTTGCCGAGCAGCGCGGCCTGCCGTCGTTCGTCCTGGGCGGGGGAAGTAACATCCTGGTAGCCGACGAAGGCTTTCCCGGCCTGGTTTTGCGCATGGGTGTCCGTGGCGTCTCCGAACACACCCAGGGCGACAAAGTGGTCATGACGGTGGGAGCTGGAGACGATTGGGACGGCCTTGTAGCTTCCTCGGTGGAGCGCGGACTGGGCGGCGTGGAATGCCTGAGCGGAATTCCCGGCTCTGTCGGCGGGACCCCCATCCAGAACGTGGGCGCCTACGGCCAGGAGGTCTCGGAGACGATCGTGGCGGTTCGGGTGTGCGATCGGCTCAGCCGCCGCATCTTCTCACTCAGCAACTCACTCAGCAACGCCGAGTGCGGCTTTTCCTATCGGCACAGCATCTTCCTAAGCACGGCGCGTGACCGCTACATCGTGCTGTCGGTCACCTATGCCCTGCCCCGCGACGGCCAGCCGAGCTTGAAGTATCCCGAGGTGCAGAACTATTTTGCCGGTGGTGGCGGTAATCCTGGCTTGCGCGAGGTGCGCGAGGCGGTCCGCGCTATTCGTGCCAGCAAGGCAATGCTGCTGGTCTCGGGCGACCCCGACTGCCGCAGCGCCGGCTCGTTCTTCAAGAACCCCATCGTCAGCGAGCAGCAATATGCGGAGATCTCGGCCCGCGCCCCGGCCCCGGTCCCGCGCTACCCGGTCCGAAACGGCGCCGGCCGTGTAAAAGTGCCGGCAGCCTGGCTGATCGAGCGCGCGGGCTTCTCCAAAGGCTACCGGAGCGGCCGGGTTGGCCTCTCCAGCAAGCACACCCTGGCTTTGGTTAACCTCGGTGGCGCTTCGGCTGGTGAGGTGTTGGCCCTGATGCGCGAGATTCAGCAAGCCGTCGGCGACCGGTTTGGCGTCCAGCTGCTTCCTGAGCCGCAGTTCGTGGGATTCCCAACGGACCAAAGCAGCCGCCAAAGTATCTGATCGAAACGAAGCGCGGATAGTGGCCGAAAACGCGCCGACGGGGTATGATGATGCCTCCAAAAAAACCTGGGAGAAGGAATGGCTGAAACCAAGATTACCGCAAACAACAACGGCCCGTTGCGGGTCGAAGGGCAATTCACGATCCACGATGCGCAAGGCAACGTGTTCGACATTGCCGGGCGTACCGTGCTCTCCTTGTGCCGCTGCGGGCATTCCGAGAACAAACCGTTTTGCGACGGCAACCACAAGCGGGCCGGTTTCCAGTCGGAAGTGAAGGCGCGGGCACTTCCTCCACCGGCTCCCAAACCGCCTCCGATCAATCCCGGCTGAAATCCCGGGTGAAATCCAGGCTGAGAGGCCAGGCGGTAGGTGCTCGCGGGGGAATCCATTCCCATCCCCCGCGCTTCTTTCTACGGCCACGATGGCTCCGGTCACGATGACTCCACGATAGCTATGGCTACGCTGGTTGTCGGCTCAGTCGCCTTCGACGCCGTCCAAACCCCCTTTGGACGCGTAGACCGCATGCTAGGCGGCTCGGCCACCTATTTTGCCCTGGCCGCCAGTTTCTTCACTCCGGTACGGCTGGTAGCGGTGGTGGGCGAGGATTTTACCGACGCTGACCTGGCCGTCTTCGGCGACCGCAACATCTCAACCGACGGTCTGGAGCGGCGCTCAGGCAGAACTTTTTTCTGGTCCGGCGAGTATAGTGCCGATCTCAATGAACGCCGCACGCTGGAAACCCAGTTGAACGTCTTTGCGGAATTCCAGCCGGAGCTGCCCGCCGCCTACCGCCAGAGCGAGTTCCTGTTTCTGGGCAACATTGACCCGGAACTGCAACAGAGCGTGCAGTCGCAAATGTTGGCGCCGAAGCTGGTGGCCGGCGACACGATGAATTTCTGGATTGAGCGCAAGCCGGAGCAATTGCGCCGGACGCTGGCGGGCCTGGACGTGCTGCTGATCAACGACAGCGAGGTGCGTCAGCTATCGGGGGAATACAACCTGTCGGTAGCGGCGCGGCGCATTCAGGCGCTGGGCCCTCGCACGTTGGTGGCAAAGCGAGGAGAATACGGCGCAGTGATGTTCCATGACGGGCACGTCTTCCTTGCGCCCGGCTTCCCTCTGGAGCAGGTGCGCGACCCGACAGGTGCCGGCGACAGTTTCGCCGGCGGCTTCCTGGGGGCGCTGGCCGAGGCCGGCGCCCTGGACGAAGCCGCGCTGCGACGCGCCATGATCTACGGATCGGTGCTGGGCGGCTTTACAGTCGAGCAGTTCGGCGTGGAGCGCCTGCGTAGCCTGACGCGTCCGGAGATTGACCGTCGCTACCGCGAGTTTCGAGAGTTGACCACGTTCGACTGACCCGGCCCCGCCTCATGCGGCACCCTATGGTTCAAGTTCCTTTCATAAAGGCACACGGCTGCGGCAACGATTTCCTGATCGTGTCCGAAGAGCCCGTGCGGCTGGCGCCGCTGGATGGCTTTGTGCGCCGTATCTGCGACCGCCATTGCGGCGTGGGCGCCGACGGACTCTATTTGCTGTCGGGTGCCTCGGGGGATGCTGAGGCCGAAATCCAACTCTATAACTGCGACGGCAGCCCCGCCGAATTGTCGGGTAACGGCACGCGTTGCGTGGCCGCCGTTCTGGTGGCCGAGGGACGGGCCGCCGACCCGGCGTGGCTTCGCATCCGCACCGGAGCGGGGCTCAAGGAACTGCGGTTGCTGGAGCGCGACGGCAATCGGTTCCGCTTTGAAATGCGTCTCGGGGGAACCAGCGTTTCCCCTGGTCCGGACGAGACGCTGGCCGTGGGGCTCGGAAATCCTCACTGTGTGGCGTTTGTGGAGAGCTTCGGCTTCGACTGGGAGGCGCGCGGCCGGGCGCTGGAGCGTCATCCGCAGTTCCCAGATGGCGCCAACGTGGAGTTCGTACGCGTGATCGAGTCACACCGTACGGAGTCACACCGTGTGGAAGCGCGCTTCTGGGAACGCGGCGCCGGACACACGCTATCTTCAGGCACCGGAGCGGCAGCCGCCGCAGTAGCTGCTATCCACGCCGGGCGCGCCCGCTCGCCAGTGACGGTTTCCACCGAAGGTGGCGACCTGGAAGTGCGCTGGGAACCTGCAGCGGACGTCTACCTAACGGGCCCTGCGGAAATTGTGTGCCGTGGCGAATTTTATTGGGAACCCAGCTCGTCTGGGACGCTCGGCGGTCAGGCTTGAACCGCAAGCCGGGCAGCGGCGCGGCCAGTTTGCGCTAGGCCAGCCCTAACGCGCGTACTTCTCGTCTATGGTTTTCTTGATCTGGGGGATCGGCATCCCCTGGTTCTGCAGTTGTTGCGCTTCCAGCGCAATCACGCGGCACAGTATTCAAGTCTCACCGTGCCTGTCCACAAAGCAATCCAGGTTATTGCCGTGTCCGGGCCTGATATAACAGCCGCAGTAGCAGGGCATCCGCTCCAGCAATTGCGGATTGTTGCGGGCCACATCGTAGGACTTACGGATCATCGGGTCGGCGAATTGCTCGGGAGGCAGCGCCACGGGGCGGGGCCGTCGGGGAACGGCCGGCAGAATCACCTTCGCGCTCAAACTGCTCTGTGCCTTAGCCTGCGGCTCGGCGGGCACCGGCGCCGCAGGCGGCCGCAAGGATCGAACGGCCAGGTAGCTTCCAGCACCCACCAGCAGTGCCACAGCCGCCATAGCCAAAGTGATCCACCGCTGGGAAGCGCCAGGCCCGGAACGAGCTTTCTGCTTTGCCAAAATCAAGCCTCCTGAAACGCACCGGTTATTGCTTGTTCATCTTTCTCTCCACGATGAACAGAAACCCGAATATACCGAACAACAGGATGGTCCCCACCAGGCACACCAGGGTCAGGCCGTCCAGAAACAGAAAACTCAGAGACAATGCAGGGCAACTAAGCGACAGCAATCAAACCTCCTCTGGTTCAGTTACCTAGTATAGCAGCACGCTCCCGTCGGGGAAACCCGACCAGGCGATTCTGCCCTTCGCTTTTGGATTGTGCGATTGAGTTGCGCGAGATTCAGTTACACAGACCAGTTACATAGACCAGTTACATAAAGAAGAGCCGCCAGATGTCGTGATGAGCTTGCGGACCCGTGCCACGGAAGCTGCGGTCAGAAGCGCGGATAGGGGAAAGCGAGCGGGAGGCCGCGGGAACGGTCCTGTGTGCTGGCGGGCGCTGAAGCTGCCGGAACGCTGCTGCGAAACTGGGGTCCCTCAAAGCGCACTTCTTTCTCCGTAAACACCAGTTCACGGTCCAGCACCATATCCAGTTGGGTGCCCCGCAGCAGCAGTACCTCGCGGCCGCGGGTCAGAAGCACCGCAGCCAGCCCGGCCGCCGCTCCGGCGGCGGCGCCGATACCGGTGCCCAGACCGGGGCGTCCGGTGGCCAAACCAGTGATGGCGCCAATGCTGGCTCCTGTCGCGGTTGTGCTGGCGATCGTGCCAGCGTCGGCCCCCTTGGAGGATTCACTCCGGATCTTGCCTTCCTTCTTCTCCAGCGTCTCGCCGATACCCGCCTCGACCGAACCCACCCGCCCGCGAAAATCCCGGGTCACGCCATTGGGCAGGGTCAGGGTGTCAAAGCGAACGTAGAGCTCGCCGCGCCCCTTTACCCGTCCGGGTCGTTTCACCTGGGTAACGGTCCCGAGCACATAGCTGCCCGGAGGGATGACAATCTTCTGATCCACCACAATGGGGAAGCCTGTCTCCAGGTACACCCGATCGCCCTCTTGGGCGTTGCGCGTGCTGATGCTGTTGATCAGCAACAGGGGAATGCGCGTGCCGGTCGCCACCGTATAGCTGGTCGGCTTCGGCTCCTGCTCGGCCGGTGCAGTTGCCTCCTGCGCCCAGATCGGAACAGCCAGCAACGCTATCAAAGACAGGGCAAGCTTCCTCATGGTCGAACCCTTAGAAAATATTAACCCGAATCGGTCGAGATAGTTACATCTTTTCCACAACCTTGAATCAGATGTGGAATTTCGCTCCCGGTGTGGCAAAGGAGCCTAGCGGAGAAATCCACCCAGGATTGCTAACGCCTTGAAAAAGCGGGACGCACATCTTGGCCAGCCAATTGCTGAACTTTTCTACGTAACAGCCGGAGTAACAGCCGGACAGTCGGGTGAATGGTTCGCTCTGGACCATAGCCCCAGCGGGCACAGGTGCCTTCATGGTATTGGTCCTCATCCTCGCGCTTCTGGTGTTGGTGCTGTTTCTAGTAAGCCTGAGCGGGCCCCCCAACCTCGGGACCGGTGCCCGCTAGCAGGGTGCTGAAAAACTCCAATCGAAGGTGTCTGAAGGAACCACACAGGGGTTTTTCACCATCCTGCTAAGGGCGCGTCCCAGAAATACGCTAGAAAAGTTCATGACCACTCGCTCACGCTCGTGGCTCGGA
>JAKZXP010000219.1:0-2707 GCA_047514915.1 Terriglobia bacterium | reverse complement strand
CAGGATGCCGAGGGCGATGCGGTCGTTGGGATCGTTGAAGGTCGGGACCAGCACGGCTGCATTCGCAATGTAGAAGTTGGCGTAGCTGGCCGGGAGCCGCTGCCCGTCCAGATAAAGAGGCGCGGGCATGGGCAACCGCATCACCTCGATCCGGGATCCCTCCTCCAGGCGCATTCCTTCCAGCCGTTCCCGGTTTTCTTCTAGCGTTCGATAGTTGACGTCGCGCGGGTTGTCTTCTCGGCACAGCACGACCGTGCGGGGCCCGACGAAGCGGCACAAGTCGTCCACGTGCCCGTGCGTATCGTCGCCCGCAATCCCGCGGCCGAGCCAGAGAACGTTGCTGACACCAAGGTTGACGCGCAGCGCCGCCTCGACCTGCTTTCGGCTCAGGCCCGGGTTGCGCACCTGAACGGCCGGATCAAGCAAGCACTCCTCGGTGGTCAGCAGCGTGCCGCTGCCGTTCACCTCAATGCTGCCGCCTTCGAGCACGAACCGGCGCGGCGAGCCGCCGTCGCCGGTGGCGTGAAACAGACGAAGGCCGAGCGCGCGGGCCGCACGCTCGGCTACCGCGTCGTCCTTCTGCCAGTCCCGATAGCGCGCCCAGCCGTTAAACCGGAAGCGCACGATGGCCACTTCGCTGGCCGCGGGGTGCCTCGAGTCCTGCGCCGCACGGGTCACGCCGCGCCGGACAAAGACCGGCCCGAAGTCACGCGTCCAGCCCCGGTTGGTGGGGAAGCGGAAGAACACGACACGGGAGAGATCCACGCCGACGCGGGTGAGAAGCCGCTGGGCGCGCGCCTCCTGTGCGCTCGAGTTCACCAAAATTCGTAGGAGTTCCCCGGGGGCGAGTTTCCGCGCAAGCTCGCCGTAGACCCAGTGGATCGGGGCCAGCTTTCCCGGCCAATCGCTTCGGTTGTGCGGCCAGCCGATCCAGGTGGCCTCGTGGGCCTCCCACTCGGCTGGAAGGCGGAAGCCCAGCGCCGCCGGCGGCTTTCCCTCACTTTGGGCCTCGCTCCGGCGATCCCCTGCGGGTCTTGGCCTCACAGCGCTTTGTCCAGATAGCGGCTGTTCAGCCCGGCGTAGGCTTCAATCCGGCGGTCGCGCAGAAAGGGCCAGTCGCGCCGCACCTCCTCCAGTCGCTCCAGATCTACCTGGCCAAGGAGGATGGCCTCGTGGTCGTCTGGCGCCTCGGCCACAACAATTCCTTGGGGGTCCGCGAGGAAGGACGAGCCCCAGAACTCGATTCCCGGCCCGCCAGTGGCGGGGGCCTCATGGCCGACGCGGTTGACCGCTGCGATGTAAAGCCCGTTCGCGATCGCATGTCCCCGGTGCACGGTGCGCCAGGCGTCCCGTTGGACTTCGCCGCAGCTTTCCTTCTCGGAAGGGTGCCAGCCAATCGCGCTGGGGTAGAAAAGCACGTCGGCTCCCTGAAGCGCTGCCAGGCGTGCCGCCTCCGGATACCACTGGTCCCAGCAGATGAGTACCCCGATTCGTCCCACGCGCGTCTGGAAGACCGGAAAGCCCAGGTCGCCGGGGGTAAAGTAGAACTTCTCGTAGTATGCAGGGTCGTCTGGGATATGCATCTTGCGGTAAAGCCCAGCTAGCCCTCCGCGCTCGTCAATGACCGCGGCGCTGTTGTGATAGACGCCCGCGGCCCGGCGTTCAAAGACCGGTGCAATCACCACGACACTTGCTTTCCGTGCAGCTCTCGCCAGGGCCTCGGTGGTGGGGCCGGGCACCGGCTCGGCCAGGTCGAAGCAGGCCGTGTCTTCATGCTGGCAGAAGTATTGCGTCCGGAACAACTCCGGCAGGCAGATCACCTCGGCGCCAGCATTGGCTGCTTGCTCGACCCGCGCGATTGCGCGTGCCAGGTTTTCCTCGGAGTCGGGCGTTAGGCTCATCTGGATCAGCGCCACGGTAAACTTTCGCGGGGCCTTCATGAGCGCAAGGCTACACCAATCTCTGGATGGCTCCAAGGAGTCTGCGCGGTGGAAAACTATGCGGCGGTCGCCTGCGCGCCCTTTCCAGAGCTTCGTCTGGTGCTGCATCTGTATGTAATGGCGCTATGCGACTTCGATGACCTAAGGCAGACCGATCAACTGGACCGGACTGGAGCATGAGAGGGGACAAACGCAGCCGGTACAAAGTCATCCTTCTGCTATCATAAGGACTAGGTGAATATCGTGTCTCGCGTCAGGAAATCCCTAACTCTCAAGATCAGCGATCAGCCAGTGGTGTTGGTTCCTTTGAAGCTCTGGCGGAAGATCGAGGAGTTTTTAGAGGACCGAGAAGCACTGGCCTCCAAGACCTTTCAGCGGCGGATTCGCAAGGCTAGGCAAGATGTGGCCAGAGGGAAAATAATCCGTCCTTTCAGCTAAACAATGGGAATCGCTTTTGCTCCGTCAGCGTGGCGAGACTGGCGGAGGCTTCCTGCAAGAGCACGGGCTCGGCTGCAAGCGAAGCTGATGCACTATGCCCGCGATCCTTTGCGATATGCTGTCAAGCTGACCGATTCTCGAATCGGTCAATATCGGTTTCGCATAGGGGATTATCGTATTATCTTTGACTGAAGCTCGTTCGGCTTTCGAAACCTCGGGGGTATCGCTCGATTCGGCCTACCTCGCGGACCTCAACGCGATCATCCGTCGCGCAGAACAGCAGCTCGCACCGGCGGGTGGGCTCCCTGGACGTCCCTGGTATCGTCACA
>JAKZXP010000218.1:0-19027 GCA_047514915.1 Terriglobia bacterium | reverse complement strand
GGATCTCGACCAGGTGGCGCTCGCGGCACCGGTTTGCAAATGGGCTCGGACGGTCGACGTACCAGAGCGTATCCCCCAGATGATCGAAGAAGCCTTCGCGGCTGCCACATCAGGCCGGCCCGGTCCTGTTCATCTCACACTGCCGCTAGATGTCCAGACCGCGGACGTTGACCTCACCAGAATGGTTCGCTCACCGAAACGCTCAGTCGCAGTGAGCCTGAACGCCCCGGGCGACCCGCGGCTAATTGCAGAAGCCACGAATTGGTTGGGCGAAGCGGAGCGCCCGCTCCTGATTGCGGGCAGCGGTGTTTTCTATGCGGAGGGGGAAGCAGCACTGGCCGAATTTGTGGAAAGCCACGCCATCCCGGTGGTAACTCCCATTTGGGATCGAGGAGCCATTCCCAAACCCCTCAAGGAGTTTTTGGGAGTTCTGGGTGCACCCACCGGAGAGCCAGTGCTTCTCCCCGAAGCCGACCTGGTCATTCTTGCGGGAGTGAGATTCGACTATCGGATCGGCTACCTCCAGCCTCCAGCCGTGCCGGAAAATGTTCGGGTCATTCGAATTGATGTTGATCCGAATGAGCTTCACGGGGGGGTAGGAGTTCACCTGCCCATCCAGGGGGACCCACGTACTGTACTAGAGCAACTGCACGAAGAATGCCGGCGACGGCAAATCCGCCCACACTCAGCCTGGCTGAAAGAAGCTCAGTCGCGCAGACGAGAATTTCAAACCCGGTGTCTCGCTGCCCGCGAACGAGCCCGCGAACGAGACAAAGAGGGTTTGCATGCTCTCGATATCCTTCGCGCGCTCCAAACCGTGCTAACGGAAGACACTGTCCTACTCGTGGACGGCGGCAGCATCGGACAATGGGCGCACCAGATTCTATGCGATCGTTATCCGGGCCACTGGCTCACGTGCGGGGCAAGCGGCGTGGTCGGCTATGGGCTCCCGGCCGCCATGGCGGCCCGCCTGCTTTTTCCGGACCGTCCCGTTATTCTGCTCTCGGGTGATGGAGCACTCACGTTTACGATTGCTGAATTGGAAACAGCTACGCGGCAGAGTTTGAACTTCGTTGTCCTGCTGGCGGATGACGCCGCTTGGGGGATCACCCTCAGCGAACAGCAGCGTGAGTTCGGCCGTGGTATGGCCAGTGAACTCGGCCCCATCCGTTTCGACCTGGTGGCGGAAGGCTTCGGGTGCCACGGTGTGCGCATCTCAAACCGAGAGCAAATTCAACCGGCACTGCGAGAGGGCCTCGCCCGGAAGCAACCTACCCTGATCCATGTTCCCATCGTCAGGAGCTCACCCACGGATTAGGTGCCCGCTGCCTGACAAGACGCTGAGGAGAAAGTGATCTTTCGTCTGCTGACATGGAACTCATTTCCATCAACGTGAGGCTCCCACGTCAAGTCGCGTGACGCGCGTGTTTAGTTTTCTGAGATGCGATAGAGGTAGTGGCGGCCGCGGAGGTAGATTTCCTCATCCACGATAGCAGGGGAGGCGTCGAAGCCATCATCGAGCTTGTTCGTCCCCAGCACTTTGAACTCGGGGCCGCGCTCGAGAACGACGGTCGCACCCTCCCGGTCGGTCACGTACACGCGCCCGGCGGCGCCGACCGGCGAAGAATAAACATCCCCGATCCCCTCCAGCCGCTTCTGTCGATAGTATTCCTGTCCCGTGCGGGCGTTGAAGCAGGAGAGAATCCCGGAATTCCGCTTCAGCAAATAGAGCGTATCTTTGTAGAGAAGCGGGGAGGGGGCGTAGGGTGTGTCCTGGTCCAGCTTCCAGGCGATGCTCTTTGAATTGGTGATGTCTCCGGCCGCGCCATCCAGACGAATGGCAAGCAGTGCATTCCCTCGGAACCCGCTGGTGACGAACACTATGCCGCCGGAGGCCACGGGCGAGGGGATGGCGTTCATGGTCATGCCCGTGGTCTCCCAAATCAACTTCCCCGTCGCCAAGTCATAGCTGCGCACGCGGTTCGTGGCGCTGGTGACGACCTGCGGCTTCCCTCCGTGCTCCACCACAACGGGGGTGGTCCACGACGTTTCTTCCTCCCGGCTGGCTCTCCACAGTTCCTTACCCGTCTTCTTGTCCAGGGCAATGGTGAAGGACGGTCCTTCGTGATCCCAGTTCAGAACAATTTTGTCGCCGTAGAGGAAAGGGGAACTGCCTTCGCCGAAGCCGAGCTTGATGATCATGTCGCCCAGGTCTTTTTCCCAGACCAGGTTTCCCTCCCAGTCCAGGCAATAAAGGCCGCGGGAGCCGAAATAGGCGTAAACGTGTTCACCGTCGGTGACGGGAGAATTCGAGGCCCAGGTTCCCGTGGGATGCGTGCCCTCGTGGGGGAGTTCCTCGCGCAGCGTCCGCTGCCAGAGAACCTTGCCGCTCTTCCGGTCGATGGCGAAGATCGCGAACTTTTGCACTTCGGTCGGCTCAATGCCGCGCATGTGGAAGCGCCGCCCCCGCGCGGCCTGGGAGCCTTTGTTCGGCGGCTCGGCCTTTTTCCCCGTTGAGACGGCCGTGGTCACAAAGACACGGTCGCCCCAAACGATGGGCGAGGAAGAACCCTTGCCGGGAATCGCTACCTTCCACTTCACGTTTCGGTCTTCGCTCCATTCGACAGGCGGGTCACCGAACGGAGCCACGCCGGTTGCGTGTGGCCCACGCCACTGCGGCCAGAAGCGTTCCGCTTCCGTGGCAGCACCCGGCCACCAGCCCATCGCCAATCCGGAAATCAGACACAAAAGCGGGATCGCAGCTATCCGTCTCATGGAATACTCCCATCTCTGATTAGATGGAATCCCATCCTAAGCCGCACCCGAAGGCGTGTCAACAGTTCCGGGCTGCGGGAGGCGAAGCTGTATGCAAAACCGGGATTTCAAGCTTTTCCTTGACTGCGCTGCTGACGGAGGAGGAAAATCCTGCGATCGTTCCATTCAAGTTTTGATACAGACCTACATCTTGAGGCGACAGGAGGATTCAGCGATGCATAGACGGACGTTCATGAAGGTAGCTGGGGCCGCGGCTTCGAGTTTGGCGGTCCAGTCCGCGGCCTTAGCGCGAGATTGGGATGATCCCGCTTCGGTTCGGTATCCGGACCCGGCCGTGGAAGTGATCGACCCACGCTTCGCGAAATACAAACTCGGCAACGCCGCCGTCGAGCGCTTGTACACCGGAACGCGGTGGGCGGAGGGTCCTGTCTGGTTCGGCGACGGGCGGTTCCTGCTCTGGAGTGATATTCCCAACAACCGGATTATGCGCTGGGTCGAGGAGACCGGCGAGGTCAGCGTTTTCCGCAAACCCTCGAACTTCAGCAACGGCAACACTCGCGATAAGCAAGGGCGGCTGATTACCTGCGAGCATGGGACGCGGCGCGTCACGCGCACCGAGCATGATGGTGCCATCACGGTGCTGCTCGAGCGCTTTGAGGGGAAACGGTTGAACGCGCCAAATGATGCCGTGGTTCATTCGAACGGCGGAGTGTGGTTCACCGACCCCGGCTACGGCAGTCTCTTGCATTACGAGGGGTACAAGGCGGAATTCGAATTGCCGACATGCGTCTATCACATCGATCCGGACACCGGTAAAGCGAAAGTCGTGGCCGAAGAAATCGAAAAACCGAACGGCCTCTGCTTCTCGCCCGATGAATCCAAGCTCTACGTTGCCGAAACCGCAGCGACGCACAAGCCCGACCATCCGCGCCATGTTCTGGTCTATGATGTTGTGGATGGCAAGCGCCTCGCCAACGGCCGAGTGTTTTGTGATATGGCGCCGGGTTTGGCCGACGGCATGCGGTGTGACACTGAGGGGAACCTCTGGTCCAGCGCAGCCTGGGCTGGCGAGGGCTATGACGGTGTCCATGTCTTCGCGCCGGACGGCAAGCTGATCGGCAAGATCCACCTTCCCGAGGTCTGCTCGAACCTGTGCTTCGGGGGTGTGAAGCGGAACCGGCTGTTCATGACCGGCAGCCAATCTCTCTACGCCCTCTATGTCGCAACTCAGGGCGCGCAGGTCCCCTGACAGGCGGATCGAGCGAGGGTAGAATAGTCAACCGGGACGGCTAGGGCAGGAGTAACAGGAGGAATGCCGAGTGTCCAATCCCTCATCCCAACAACACGCCGGCGGCGGACCGTCAACGAACGAACCCCCGGTTCCAGAGCCCTCCTACGCTGAACGCGCACGCACCCTGGTGCACCTCGGTCGCATTGGCAGCCTGTCGACTCTCTCCCAGAAACGGGCGGGCTGGCCGTTCGGCTCGGTGATGCCCTACGGATTGGATCAACTCGGGCGTCCTTCCTTTCTCATTAGCACCATGGCCATGCACACCCAGAATATTCTGGGTGACTCCCGCGCCAGTCTGCTGGTCACCCAGCCCGACGCGAGCGGGGATCCGCTGGGGGCCGCCCGGGTCACGCTTATGGGAAAGACTGCAACGGTTCCGGAGGAAGAGGGGAAACAGGTGCGGGACCTCTATCTGGCTCGGTACGAAAACGCCAGGTATTGGGTGGACTTCAAGGACTTCGCCTTCTACCGAATGGAGGTGGTCGATGTCTACTACGTGGGAGGTTTCGGCGTGATGGGTTGGGTGGGAGCTGATGAGTACGCCCGAGGGGAAGCTGATCCGCTGGCCGACGCCGCCCCGGAAATCATCCAGCACATGAACGCTGACCACGCGGATGCCTTGGTTGTTCTGGCGCGGCGCTTTGCGGGGGTGGAAGCGGAGGAAGCTACGATGATATCAGTCGATCGCCTGGGCTTTCACTTGCGGTTGAAAACGGAAGACCGTGTGCATGCCGCCCGGATCCCGTTCACCCGGGAAGTGAGAAACCCACAGGAAACGAGAACGGTTTTGATTGAGATGGTGCAGGAGGCGAGGCAACGGGTTTGACGTGCTTACGTCCCCGGTCCGACTTCCCCCGCTGCGCTGCATGAACTTCGCGGAGTACGATCGTCCCAATTCCTTTTGCATCGAGCTGGTTTTGTGTTCCGGTTACGTGTTCGGTACCGGCGGAACCACTTTTGCGACGACAGCCTTGACGGTCAGGCCCTGTACGACGATAGAAAAGAGGACGACGCTATAGGTGACGGCGAGAATTAACGCCTTCATATCGTTCTCTGGCAGCGAAAAAGCCAGTGCGACTGATATGCCACCCCTCAGGCCACCCCAAACCAACACCGGCACGGCTCCTTTTGTAAATTTATCTCGTATGGAGAGCAACAGAATGGGTATCGAGACACTGATCAGCCGAGCTCCTAATGCGATGGGGATGGCCAGTAAGGCAGCTCCAAGATAATCAGCGTCAAAACGCAGCAGCAAGACTTCCAAGCCAATCAGGAGAAACAGCACGGAGTTGAGGATCTCGTCAATCAGTTCCCAGAAGTCGAAAAGACGGTTACGGGTCGTCTCGCTCATCGCAAAACTGGCGCCGTGGTTGCCAATGAAAAGGCCGGCGACGACGACCGCAATGGGACCACTGACGTGAACACGAAGGGCGATGGCATAGGTAGCCATCACCAAGGCTAGGCTCATGACGACTTCCAGGACGTATTCATCGATCGCGCCCAGGGCACGGTAGGTGAGGTACCCGGCCACAATGCCCAACACGACTCCGCCAAGGGCTTCGATGACAAACAGTTCAACGATGTCGATGGGCCCAACAGTTCCGTGCTCACCGCGGACGGCAATGGCAAGCACAATCGTAAACAGAACGATACCGACCCCATCGTTGAACAGCGATTCACCGGCAATTTTCGCTTCCAGCGATTTTGGTATTTTGATCGTCTTGAGAATTCCCAACACAGCGACCGGATCGGTGGGGCTGATGAGCGAACCGAACACCAAGGCCCAGATGAACGGAATGGGAATGCCGAATAATTGAAGGACATACCACATGGAGGCGCCAATGATGAACGTTGACATCAGCACGCCGACAGTTGCCATCAGAGAGATGGCCCATTTGCGACTAGCCAATTCGGAGAAATCGACATGAAGGGCTCCGGCGAACAATAGGAAGCTCAACATCCCATGCATGAGGGCTTTGTGGAAATCGATCTGGGCCAATGCAGCCGATATTGTTGGTCCCACGTGAATGGTCGGAACGATCAGATCGACAACAACAATCGTGAGAGACGAGGCCATGGCAATGACGAGGAGCCCAATCGTATGTGGAAGATGGAGGTAGCGATGATTGATGTAGCCGAATACTGCCGATAAGAACAATAAGATCGCCGAGATGTCGAGGAGAGTCATCAGCCCCCCTTAGGAGCCTAACAATTCACTTCTACTGGTCCTCGTTCGAATGCCGTCTCTGAATCCGCAAGATATTATACCCGCCGAACTCCGGATGAAAGCTCTTCAGCTCTACCAACCCTGCTGCTCATTTGACTTGCCTGCGAGCGGGGCGTAGCATTCGGATGATCGGGGGCGCATGATTGTCCGGCGCATGATTGGCCGGACGATTGGGCAATACCGCGCAATACAGCATTGTCGAGAAGCCTGGAGAGAGCAGGAAGGGCAAGGTCTATCGTGCCACCGAGGCGCTCGCCATCCCGTGCGCGAGGTTGGAATCGCACTCATTAAGCACATTTCCCTAACGGAGGAGCCATGGCTGACCGAAAACCCGGTGTTTACGCGACGTTTGAGACTTCGACGGGACGCATCATCTGCCGACTTTTCGAGGAGCATGCGCCCAAGACGGTGGATAACTTCATCGCGCTTGCCGAAGGGCGGCGGGAGTTCCTGGATGACTCCACCGGGGGCAAGGTCACGCGGCCTTTTTATAACAAGCTGAGGTTTCACCGCGTCATCCCCGGATTCATGATCCAGGGTGGCTGCCCCCGGGGCGACGGCACCGGTGGACCCGGCTATAAGTTTGAAGATGAATTCCATCCCGACCTGCGACATGACCGTCCGGGAATCCTTTCCATGGCCAATTCTGGCCCGAATACGAACGGAAGCCAGTTCTTCATCACCGTGGTGCCGACTCCCTGGCTTGATAGCCGCCACACTGTTTTCGGCTGCGTGGTGGAAGGACAAGAAATCGCCAAACGGATTTCCGAGGCCCCCCGTGACGCCCAGGAGAGACCTCGCACCCCGATTGTTTTGGAATCCGTCAGCATTGAACGCGTGCCGTAGGGGAACGGGTGCCGTAGGGATCGAGGAAGGGTTTGATCAAGCCAGGCAGGGGGCCGGGCAGCTAGAAGCGATTTCGCTTCTCGGTTAACGGCCAAGCATCGGAGAGCTTGGAGGCGAAAAACCTGCCTTTGGCTTCGTGCTGCCGGCCTTGGGCTCCTCGTTGCCGGGCGCCCCTTCACTCCGCGATCAAGAGGTTTTCCGCAAAGGGCCACTCGTGGTCAATCCACTGGTCTGCGCAGCGGAAACCGGTTTGCTTGGCGATCTCGGTCACTTCCTGGGAACCGAATTTCTGACTGCTCTCGGTCCAGATGGTTTCACCGCTTTGAAACGCGACCTGGAAGGCAGCCTTGGGGATGGTGACGGTCTGGCGCGCCCGCGAGCGGAGATGCATTTCAATCCGACGTTGCCGGGCGTCGTAGCGGACCACGTGCTCAAACCGGTTCAGGTCAAAGTCCGCGTCCAGCTCCCGGTTCAGGCGGACGAGCAGGTTCAGGTTGAAGGCCGCTGTGACGCCGAGTGGGTCGGCATAGGCCAGCTCCAGTTGCGGCACGGGCTTTTCTAGATCCGTTCCCATCAACAACGAATCCCCGGGCAACAGGGTCCGACGAACCCGCCGCAGGAACTCGAGCGCCGCCGCACGATCGAAGTTGCCGATCGTACTTCCCAGGAATAACACCAACAGATGGTGTCCGTCGGCGCGGCGCGCGGCCACCTCCAGCAGGCCGTCGAGATATTCCCGTTCGAGGCCCACAATGCTCACGGACTCAACCTGGCCCAATTCGCGCTGGCACATGGCCAGGGCGGCGGCGGAGATCTCGATGGGATAATAAGCGGTGGGGCTCCTGCGGGCGAGCGCTTCCAGGATCCAGCGCGTCTTCTTGCCGCTGCCGCTGCCCAACTCGGCCACTACCACCGGCGAAGGGAGCCGCTCGACGATCGCCTCGGCGTGGGCACGGAGCAAGCGCTCATCGGCGCGCGTGAGGCCATATTCCGGCAGCAGGGTGATCACCTCAAACAGCGCGCTGCCCACATCGTCGTACAGGTACTTAGAGGGAAGCTCTTTCTGACCCGGTTTCGACAGGCCCGCCACCACGTCTTGCGCCAGATTGGGTACCGGATGGGAGCTGATCGCTTCGGTCAATATTTTCCAACCTCTCAGGCGCCATCCCGGGCGCAGCGAAAGCCCGCATACATGTATTGGTAGTGGGGCTGGAACCAGTTTCGGAAGGATCGGCGCAACAGACAGGGTGCCGTCCGAGGCGATCCTCCTTTCAGGACGTAGTGTTTGCCGTCAAAAGAGTTGGCCGAGTAACCCGGGTAGAAGGGAAAAGGTTGGAAGCCCGGAAAGGGGCTGAACAGCGTCGAGGTCCACTCCCACCCGTTGCCGAGCAAGTCGGCGACGCCGAAGGCGCTGGTCCCCGAGGGATAGGCACCTACCGGGGCCGGCTCTCCACGATCAGAATTGAAGTTGCCATGGCGAGTCTCGGGAGGCCGATCGCCCCAGGGATAGGCGCGCTCGGACCCATCCGGGGCACCCGTTGCCGCCCGATGCCACTGCGCCTCGGTCGGTAGCGACTTACCCATCCAACGGGCGTAGGCGCTGGCTTCGGCATGGCTCACATACACCGGCCAATCGAGCGGCAGGGGAATCTCCTCGAACATGCCGCGGTAGAACCACCGCTCGCCGCGGCGGGCCCAAAAGGTCGGATGGTGGATGCCCTGCTTTTCCCTCCATTCCCAATCAGGCTCGCTCCACAGAGTTCGCTCCTGGTATCCACCGGCGGCCATGAACTCCAGATACTGCCCGTTGGTCACCTTGTGGACATCCATCGCAAATTCGGCGACGCTGGCCCGGTGCTCCTCGAACTCGTTATCCCAACCAAAGAGGCCGCCGCCGCGGCGCGGCAGCCCCAAGGTGGCGGTGCCGGCGGGAATCTCCGCCATCCGCGGCGTCATCGGACGCGCCGCTGGCGCCGGCGGAGTTGGCTGCCGCACCTTGTGCTCGGCTGGCAACTGATGGAACATATACGCCAACGTCTCGGCGTGCATCAGCCGATGTTCGCGGACCACGTGAAGGCCCAGGCCGTCCCGGAGCAAGGGCTGGTCGCTCCCCGAGACGGAGATCTTCTCCAAGGCAGCGTCCAGCGTTCGACGGGCCTGCTGGTTGTAGGCGCGGACCTGCTCCACTGATGGCCAGTCCGAGGGGAGATCGGTTGGCAAGCCGCCGTCCACAGGATCGATTCCGAAGGCGAAGAGCTGGTCAAAGTCCTTGTGAAAGGAACTGAGACCCAAAGCGCGGAGTCCCAGCAGGTTCCAGTCGAAGACCTCCAGGTGCCCGAGGTAAAAGATGATGCGATGGCGCTCGGAGATCGTTCGCTCGTACAGGCTCTCGGGTCTGACCACAGAGAACAGCTTGTCAGTCAGAGAACGAGCCTCGGCAATTGAGCGAAGCAGATCCTCCAGGCAGGCGCCAACACCTTGAGATTGTTCCATTCTCGCTCTCCACGGGCCGCGTCCTGAAGCGGTCCGTTCCTTGCAGGGCGGCCACCCAGGTTTCCTTCGATTCCCGACGCAAAACCTGCCAATTGTAGTAGAGCACCATGATATTGGTCAACGAGAACGTAAAGACCCAACCGTGGTATCAGCCCGGGCCCGGTGGAGTGAAAGAGCATGGCCTCCTCCCTCTCGCCACTGGGGTCTCGCCACTGACGAGCGGGCCCAGCTCGAAAATGGTCGTGCCACGTATGTCCTAGGAGATCGATGGGTCGCCCGGATCAGGATTCTGGATGCCGGAGCGGCGTGTCTGTGGGTTATCTTGGCTCCGACGCCGGGCTCCGACGCCGGGGTGACGGCTTCTTCAGCACGGCCAGATGGTCCCGGTAGGCCAAGCGCACACCAATGAAGTCCTGGTGGCTGAGCTTAAGCTCGCTTGAGATGCTGCGGATCTCGTGATCTTCCTTTGTGGAAATGGACTTGTCCGCGGAAGAAACGGAGTACAGACAATGCAGCAAACCGATCTTCTGCTCGTGGGTGGCGATTTTGTGGAACTCCCGGGTGACCAGGAAATTCTCGGTGCCCCCAAACAACCGGCTCTGGGTTTTGGCCATTTGCACCACCAGGATCGCCTGCTCCTCGGGGAGGCCGCTCCGTTCCATGACGATCCGCTCCATTTGGCGCGTCTCCTCCTGGCTGATGTGCATGTCCGCGTGGGCCACACGGCTTAGCAGGTACGCAAAGGCAGCAACGTACCTGGCCCGCTCCTGCTCCATATGGTCCAGAGCGTCGACGATCTTGCGCACGGTTTCCGTCTCTGGGGAAGAAGGTTCCCGCTGGTCCTCCTTCTCCAGCTCTTGCTTTTCCAGTCCGAGAAACTTCCAGATCGACATCGTTCTCTCTCACCTCCTGGCACACTGTATTATGAAGCGTGAACCGCTGTTGAGACAATTGTTGAGACAATTGTGGAGGCAATTTCAAGGCCCTGCAGCGGATTGGAAGAAGCCTCCGCCGCGTTGGTCTGTACCATTGAGTGCAGCAAATTGGGTGCAACGAATTGGGTGCAACGAATTGCGTGCAACGAATTGCGTGCAACGACAGGTTCCGGGCGAGCCAGGAGCAACGCCAGTCACCTGAGGTGCCGGGCGGTGCAGTGAGGCGGGCTCGTAGCTCAGGCTCGTAGCTCACGGTCGCAGCTATGGAAGAACGATTTCTAGCTGGTTTAGTCTTGGGCCTGCTGGCGGGTCTGGTGAATGGTGTCTTCTTTCTCCCGATGCGCTACACGCGGGAGTGGGAGTGGGAGAACACCTGGATCATTTTCACGATCCTTTCCACTGGTGTTCTGCCGTGGCTGGCAGCGCTTCTGGCAGTGCCGAACCTGATCGGAGTTTTGTGGGAGAGTCCTTTCAGCTACCTGCTTCCCGGCCTGATTGCGGGCTTTGTTTGGGGTGTGGCCCAGGTCCTGTATGGGTTGGGGCTTGGCATGGTGGGCATATCCATCGGGGCTGCTGTGACGGCCTGTACTGCAACCACGGCAGGAACTCTCGGACCGATGATCGTCTACGCTCGCGGCAAAGTTTCCACCGATGCTGTCTTTTATTTTCTCCTTGCGGTGGCCCTGATCCTGGCTGGGATTTTCCTGTACGGAAAATCCGGAGTGCGCAAAGAACGGGAGACCGCAGGAAAAACGGCAGGAAAAGAGGCGGGTGGGCAAGTGGTGAGAGGGAGCTTTCGAACCGGCCTGGTGATCTGCCTTTCCAGCGGGCCGCTCGGCACGGCATTCATCTACGGCTCGAAATCGAGCAGTGGACTGGTGGAAAATGCCTTGCAGGCGGGCGCTTCTTCGCAAACCTTCGCCGAGTTTGCTGCCCTTCTGGTTACCTTCAATGCCGGGATGATACCTGGGATTGTGTATTCGATCTATAAACTGAACCGGAACCGGACTTGGGGCGCCTTTCGGAACAGGCGCGTCTTGTTTTGGAATTTCTCACTGGCGGTGGCGATGGCCGTCCTGTGGTATGGCGGGCTTTTGCTGTATAACTCCAGTGCGGTCAAACTGGGCCGCGCTATGGGGCCGTCCATATCCTTCGCGCTCTTCGCTGGCGGGACCGTGTTTTTTGGCAACCTGTTTGGTTGGCTGGTGGGAGAATGGAAAGGCGCCAGCGCCAACACGATTCGAGGTTTCCTCATCGGCATGTCTTTGATCGTGGTGGCAATCCTGGTGATCGCTTTCAAGGTGAACGTGTAGGCGGATCCCCCCAGGCGCCTCCAATCAACTGACAGAAGCCGGGGCTAGCTTTTAGAAATACCGGATCCAGGCCATCCCGGTGGGAGTGCTCTACGAACCCCGGGGCCGCCGCGGCAAGCCGAACCGTGGCTTGATTTTCCGCAGAATCCGCGGTATTCTAAGAGCTAGCCCTGGTAGGTAGCGGGTCGCAGGAGAGAGTGGGCGCGAGCCCACTTTTTTGTTGGTTTTTTTGGTTGCGCTGGGGAAATGCCGGACCAGGTGGTACTTGTGCGAATTCGGGGAATTGTGGACCGGGTGGCTACCTCCGAGAGGATGGAGGTGGTGGACGTTGAGTTACGCAAAGGGCCGCGGAGTCTGTTGCGTATCTTCATTGACAAGCCCGGGGGCGTCACCCACCGCGACTGTGAACTGATCAGCAAGCAAGTAGGAGCCATCCTGGACGTGGAGGATTTAATCCCCACCAGCTACACCCTGCAAGTCTCCTCGCCCGGAGTGGAGCGGCGGCTGAATCGTCCGGCCGATTACGCGCGCTTTGCCGGGAGCAAGGTGCGACTCCGGTTGAAGCAGCCCCTGGGGGCACAGCGGCAGTTGGTGGGGCGGTTGGACGGGCTGGAAAACGGGGTTCTCACCCTTACGCTGGCCCAGGGCGAGTGCGTTTCGGTGGAATACGACAACGTCGAGCGGGCGAACTTGGTCTTTGAATGGAAGTCCTGATTCGCCGCACGACAACGGGAAAGCCTTATGGCATCGCTACTGTACCAGACCATTGATCAGCTCAGCCGGGAGAAGGGGATTGATCCGGAGATCATCGTCAACGCCATCGAGGACGCCATGGCAGTGGCGACTCGCAAGTATTACAAGTCCGGCGAGGACCTGAAGGCTGAGTTGAACAAGGAAACTGGAGAGGTCGAAGTTTTCGCCATCCGCAAGGCTGTCGAGACGGTGACCAGTCCACTGACGGAAATCTCCCTGGAGGAGGGCCGGTCCATAGACCCCAATGTGGAACTGGACGGCGAGGTGCGGATCAAGAAGCCCACCGACGTGCTGGGTCGGATCGCCGCCCAGACGGCCAAGCAGGTCATTTGCCAGAAAGTGCGAGAGGCGGAACGTGACACCGTCTACAACGAGTACAGCGGGCGCGTGGGTGAGCTGGTCAACTGCAGCGTCAAGCGGATCGAGGGGCCGGACTTGATCGTGGACATCGGTAAGGCCGAAGCCCGGCTGCCGCGCCGTGAGCAGTCGCGCCTGGAACAGTTCTCGCCCAGCGATCGCTTGCGCGCGATCATCGTCAAGGTAGAGAAATCCTTGAAGGGCCCGCAGGTGATCGTTTCCCGCGGCGCACCCGAACTCGTCACCCGACTGTTCGCGCAGGAAGTGCCGGAAATTTACGACAACACGGTGGTGATCAAAGCCTGCGCGCGGGAGGCTGGGGAGCGCACGAAGATCGCGGTGATCAGCCACGACCGCAACGTGGACCCCACCGGCGCCTGCGTGGGGATGAAAGGGATGCGGGTGGAGTCGGTCCGCCGCGAGTTGCGGGGGGAGAAGATTGACATCGTGGAGCATTCCGAGGACCAGGTGGTCTTCGCCACCAAAGCCTTGCAGCCTGCCAAAGTCAGCCGAGTGACGGTCCTGGACCCGGTCGCGAAGCATCTGGAGGTGATCGTGGACGACACGCAGCTCTCGTTGGCCATCGGCAGGAAAGGCCAGAACGTGCGTCTCGCGGCCAAGCTGATGGGCTGGAGGATTGACATCAAGAGCGAGGAGGAGAAGCGCCAGGAAGTGGAGTGGGAGATGGGACAATTGGTCGGCGGCACGCCGCTGGACCAGCTCGTCGCGCTCAGTGAGCGCCTCCGCGAAAAGCTCATCCAGCACGAGATCCCGACCATCGAGCGGCTCGGTTCTATGACGCCCGAGCAGTTGCAGGAGATTCCCGGCATCGGTCCGAAAATGGTAGAAAAAATCCGTGCTGCCGTGCAGAATTACTGGGAGGGAACCGGGGAGGCGACAGAAGTCACGGAAAGCGTCGAGTTGGCGGAAGCCAACGGGGACACCGAGCCGGCCGAAGCGACTGCGGAAGAACTTGTCGAAACGCAGGCCGAACCCGCCCAGCCTGAGTCTGAGGCGCGGGCAGTGCCGGACCTAACTGCTGAGGAGCACGCGAGCCCTGCCCAGAGCGGAGAGGCGGCACAAGAGTCGCCCGAGCGTGTAGCTCGGGAGGACGACCACCCGGCAGCTGAATCACTCGAACAACCCGAGCCGGAAGGTTCCGGCACGGGCGACAGCGACGATGAGGCGGGAGCGCCCGAGAAGTGAAGTGAGAAGGGAGCGGATGAAGAAAGGCATCGCGGTGGCGCAGAGACGGATCGCGGCAAATAGGTAATGGGCTCACATGCGGATTAACGAATTAGCCCGAAAACTAGAGGTGAAGGCGAAGGCGATCCTCGACTTCCTGCCCACCCTCGGGATCACCGACAAACAGTCCCACTCCAGTTCTGTCAGCGAAGAGATTGCGGAGAAGGTGCGCCAGCACCTTGCTGGCACACCCGCTGCAGCGTCCGGCGGGGAGAAGGAAGTAGTGACCGGCGAAACGGCGGTTTCTGCTCCCGAGCCGCCAGCCGCATTGCCTTCCAAGCCGGCTGCGCTCGACACCGTTGAAGTGGGGGGCAAGAGTCCTGTTTCCGCGCCGTCTCCGGAATCGCGGCCCGCTCCAACAGCAGCGGGGCACATTCCTGGACCGGTGGCGAGCCCATCTGTCCGCGGCGAACCTCGGACCCCGCTGGGGACCCCGCTGGTGCCCAGACAGTTTCCGGCGGGGGGGGCGCGCACCGTCTTGCGCCCGCCGATTCGCCGGACGGCGCCCCAGCCACTGCCACCCGCGGGAGCGCCGAAAATGGGTACTGCCGCTTCCCCTCCACCATCGACGGAGGCACCTCCCGTGGCAGAGGTCATGCCAGCCGCCCCGAGTTCGCCTCTCACTGCTCCGGCCGAAGCCGGGCCTCAGGTTCAAACGCCTGCCCCACTCGTCCCGCGGTTGGGGGTGCAGGGTCCGATGGGCACGCCGCGTCCCGGCGTGCCGGGCCCGGTGAGTCGCCCCGGTGGTTTGCCGCCCCCACCCGTGGTGTCACCCCCGGTGCGTCCTGTGCCGCCCCGGGCGCTAGCTCCAGGGCAGCCGATCTATCAGCCGCCTCCCGGAGTTCGGAGGCGGGGGCCGCCGCGCGAGGGTGTGAGCGGGTCGGCTGCTGGTGGGGTGGCGCGTCCAGGCGGGATGCCTCGGACCGCGCCGGGGCTCCCGGTGCCTCCGGGTCGCTATGAGCGGCGCCCGATGCACCCGACGCGACCGCGTCCCGGCGGCGTGGGCGCTCCGCCGGCTATTGGCGCCCGGCCGCGTCCCACCCGGACTCCCATTCCTGTCCGGGACCGAGAAGGGCGGCAACGCGGCGGCCCCCCGCGCTCGGCACCGGTATTCACGCCGCTGCCCATCAGCCGCGAAATCACCATCACCGAAGGCATCACCGTCAAGGACCTGACGGAGAAGCTGGACATTAAGGCTAAGGACTTGATGCAGCGGCTGATTAGCCGCGGCATTTTCGCCACGATCAACCAGACGATGGACGCGCAAGTGGCCACTGAGGTGGCCCGGGATTTTGGGGCCGAAGCTCGCGTCATCAGCTTCGAGGAAGAGGCCCTGGAGACGGTCAAGCCGGAAAGCGAGCCAGAAGCCGGCGAGCGGGTGACGCGCCCGCCGGTGGTTACCATCATGGGCCACGTGGACCATGGGAAGACGTCGCTGTTGGACGTGATCCGGCAGACCCGCGTCAGCGAGCAGGAGGCTGGTGGCATTACCCAGCACATTGGCGCCTATCAGGTGGAAACCAACAACCGCCAGATCACCTTCATTGACACTCCCGGCCACGAGGCATTCACGCGGATGCGGGCGCGTGGTTCGAAGGTCACCGACATCGTCGTGCTGGTGGTAGCGGCCGATGACGGGATAATGCCCCAGACGTTGGAAGCGATGGACCACGCTCGAGCGGCCAACGTTCCCATGGTGGTGGCCATCAACAAGGTGGACAAGCCTGAGGCCAACCCCGAGCGGGTGAAGCGCCAGTTGTCGGACCGCGGCCTGATGCCCGAGGAATGGGGCGGCCAGACGGTGACCGTGGAGGTCTCCGCCAAGCAGAAGAAGAACCTGGACCTGCTGCTGGAGATGATCCTGCTGGTGGCCGACCTGCAGGAACTGAAGGCTAGTCCCAGCCGTCCGGGGATGGCCACGGTTCTGGACGCCGAGCGGGACCGAGGTCGCGGCCCGGTGGCCACAGTGCTGGTGCAAAATGGTACCCTGCGCGCGGGCGACCCCTTCATCGTCGGTTCCGTGTTCGGTAGGGTGCGGGCGCTAGTGGACGATCAGGGTCGCGCCATGGAGGAAGCGCCTCCGTCCACCCCGGTGGAAGTGCTGGGGCTCAGCAGCGTGCCCCAAGCGGGCGACCAGCTTCAGGTGGTCCCTGATCTGCTCAAGGCCAAGCAGACAGCCCTCTACCGCGAGCAGAAGGCGCGCGAGGCTGCCCTGGCCCGCTCCTCTCGCCTGACTTTGGACCAACTCCACGAGCAGATGAGAGCCGGCGTGGTTAAGGAGTTGAACCTGATCCTGAAGGGCGACGTGCAGGGCTCGGCCGAAGTGATGGCCGAGACGCTGACCAAGCTGGCTACCGAAAAAGTCAAGGTGAAGATCATCCACACAGGGGTCGGCGCCATCACCGAGTCCGATGTGCTGCTGGCTTCCGCCTCCAACGCTGTCATCATCGGCTTCAGTGTGCGCCCGGAACGGAAGGCGCAGGAAACGGCCGCGCAGGAAAAAGTGGACATCCGCCTGCACACCGTCATCTACGAGGTCGTGGACGAAATCAAGAAGGCGATGACTGGGCTGCTGGAGCCTACCACCCGGGAGGTGGCGCTGGGACGGGCCGAAGTCCGGGAGACCTTCCGCGTCACGGGAGTCGGCATGATCGCCGGCTGCTATGTGCAGGACGGCCGGCTGACGCGCGGCGCCGAGGTGCGTCTGCTGCGGGATAACGTGGTGGTCTACACCGGCAAGGTCGCTTCGCTGCACCGCTTCAAGGATGAGGCCAGCGAGGTCAAGTCCGGTTTCGAGTGTGGCGTCTCCCTGGAGAACTACTCTGACGTCAAACAGGGTGACGTCGTGGAAGCTTTCGTCACCGAAAAGATCGCCGCAGAAGTGCTGGCCTGATGCCGTGCCCGTTGGGCTGCTCACCCTGGAAATCCACTTGCCTTATGCGCATTCGTTGAAGGAGAAGCGCATGGTAGTGCAGCGGCTCAAGGACCGGCTGCGCCGCAAGTTCAACGTCGCGGTGGCCGAAGTGGATCACCAGGACCTCTGGCAACGCGCTGTGCTGGGAGTGGCCTCAATCTCCAGTAGCGAGGTCAATCTCCGACAGGTGCTGCATGGCGCCCAGTCGGAAAGTGAACACCTGCTGGGGGGCGACTTGGTGGACGCCACCATCGAAATCCTGTAACCCTCGATTGACCGGCTCATTGGCCATTCACCCCCTCGGCAATGGTTCAATGACTCAACCATCCCATGCTGATGAAGCCATCCCACCGGGCCGAGCGGTTGGCGGATGAGTTGCGTGTGCAGTTGGGCCAGCTGATCAGCCGCATGCGCGACCCCCGCGTCGGCTTTGCCACCGTCACCGGAGTGCGACTTTCGCCCGATCTCCGCCACGCCCGTGTCCAGGTCAGCGTGCTTGGCGGCGAGGAGGCCCAGCAGCAAAGCCTTCGCTGCCTGGAGGCAGCCCGCCGTTACCTCCGCCACGAGCTGGCCGAGCATCTGGCGCTTCGTTTCACCCCAGACCTGATGTTCGAACTGGACCGCGGCTTTGAGCACACCTCCCGCGTCGAAAAGCTGCTCCACCGAGCCAGGAAGAAAACGGCGCGCCCGCCCGCGCCGCCGCAGAAGCCACCCTCCGAACAAGAGCCGCCAGGCAACTAGTCACGCCTGAGCAGAAGCAGGACGGACAGCTGAAGCCCGATGAGAAAAGCCGCCGCAAAGCGGTCGTGCTACCATCGTCGAGAGGAATCGCAATGACCACCGGGACCCTGAAGCCCCCACCCACGGTTCGCGCGCCGCGTGGGACCCAGCTCTCCTGCCGCGGTTGGCACCAGGAAGCTGCGTTGCGCATGCTGATGAACAGCCTGGACCCGGAGGTGGCGGAGAAGCCGGAGGAGCTGATTGTCCACGGCGGCCAGGGCCGGGCGGCGCGGAACTGGGCCTGTTTCGAAGCCATCGTGCGCGAGTTGCAGCAGCTCGGCAACGACGAGACCCTGCTGGTGCAGTCCGGCAAGCCGGTGGGAGTGTTCCGCACGCACGAGTTTGCCCCTCGCGTTCTCATCGCCAACGCCAATCTGGTGGGGCACTGGTCCAACTGGGACCATTTCGGGGAGCTGGAGCGCGCCGGGCTGATCATGTACGGCCAGATGAGTGCCGGAAGCTGGATCCACGTCGGCGTACAGGGAATCCTGCAAGGCACCTACGAGACGTTTGCCGCGGCCGCCAACAAGCATTTGGGAGGCGAGCTGGCTGGGAAGCTGGTGGTCAGCGGGGGCATGGGCGGCATGGGTGGCGCCCAGCCGCTGGCCGCCACCTTGAATGGCGCTGCCTTTCTGGGCGTGGAGGTGGACCCGGAGCGGGTGAAGCGCCGCCTGCGCGCCGGGTACTGCGACATCATGGTCCACGACCTGGACGAGGCAGTCCGCATCCTAAAGAGGGCGGTGCGCAAGAAGGAGGCCACCTCCGTGGTGCTGGTGGGCAATTGCGCCGAGCTCATCCCGGAACTGGCCCGCCGCGGCATCGTTCCCGATCTGCTCACCGACCAGACCAGCGCCCACGATCCCCTCAACGGCTACATCCCGGCCGGCTGCTCGCTCGAGCAGGCCGCCGAGCTGCGCCAGCGCGATCCCGCCGAGTACCTGAAGCGCAGCATGGACTCGATTGCGCGCCATGTCGAGGGCATCCTCGCCTTGCAGAAGCTCGGCGCTGTGGCCTTCGACTACGGCAATAACATCCGCACCATGGCCCACAAGGCGGGAGTCGAGGAAGCATATACCTTTCCCGGATTTGTGCAGGCCT
>JAKZXP010000217.1:0-3865 GCA_047514915.1 Terriglobia bacterium | reverse complement strand
GGGTGTGACTCCCGGGTATGGTTGCTAGACTCCGTCGGAAAAGAAGAAGTTTGCGGGAAAAACCTTGGGGGCGGGTGGCGCAGGGCGAGGCTACGGTGTAGTGCCCGTGATCGCCTTTTCCCTCCAGCGGACAGGTCATTTTGCCGACAATCTCGTCGAAGCGGTGCCGCTGCTCCTCGTTCAAAATGTCCCGGATGCTGGTGATGCCTTCCTCCCGGATGTGATGGGAGAAGGTGTGCAGATCGTGGTATTGCCGCATGGTGGCATCCAGGATCGCTTCCATTTCTCGGCTCTGGGCCTCGGTGAGTTGGAGTTCTGTCTTGATCTGCTCAATGTAGTGGGCCTGGTCGGTCTGCTTCCAACTGGCTGCGGTGACGATGTGCCCTTGTGGGTGCAGCCAGAGGTGCTCCCGCAGATTCATGAGCAGAGCTCCGGCCACGAAGCCCGCCAAGAAGACGACGGCGCTGTAGAGAACAGCACGGCTCCGGTTGCACATCTTACTCCCCTTGCTGCCGGCCGACCGGGGTCATGATGGCCAGCAGCACCCGCTCGCGGTTGAGGTGAGGATCGGCCGTGAGAGCTGGAGTCTCCGCATGAATGATGGGAGCATTCTGCATCAATTCGGCCATGGCCGTGCCACGTTCGGTCTGGCTAAACGTGACAAAATACGTGCTCAGCAACAGCAACAGCGCTATAACAGCAAAGCCAAGCTGCTGGGTGAAGGCGGGAAACAACTGCCAGAAGGGCCACACCTGGCTTTTTTCGGCCTCCACCCGGGCCTGCACCCGGGCGTAGAAGCCGGGAGCCGGCGCGACCAGTTCTTTTGTCACCAGCGCCCTCATCCATTGGCGCGTTTGGCCAAGCGCCTCCAGCTCCAGACGACAGCTCGGGCAGGCCTCCACGTGGGCCTCCAGCTCCCGGCAGGCCGAGGGCAGCAGACTCCCATCCAGGCTCGCCTCCAAATAAGTTCGAACTACCTTGTGCATTGCCTTTTCTTCCTCATTTAGAAAACCACAGGTCGGCCCCTTCAGAGAACCAGAGGGCGGCCGCCACGCAGCATTCCGGATTTCTTGGCGGCTTTCACCAATTTTTGCCGGGCCCGAAACAGCTTCACTTTAACAGTATTCTCGTTCATCGAGACCATGTGGGCCAGCTCCTCGACTGCATACCCCTCCATTTCTTTCATAAACAACAAGTACCGCTCCTCCTCGGAGAGCTTGTCGAGGAGTTTGGTCACGTATTCTCGAAGTTCGGTGCGGCGATCCAGGTCTTTCGCCCGATTCCGGCCGCGGTCCTCCATGTTATCAATGCGGCGCAGGTCAGTCTCTTTCAAGTCGGCTTCGAAGGTCAGTGGCCGTGCTTTTTGCTTGCGCAAGTAGTCATAGCACTCGTTCACCGTGATCTTTATAGATCCAGGTGACCAGCGCGGAGCGAAAATCAAACTTGGGCAAGGAGAAATATATCTTGGTAAATACTTGCTGGGCAATATCTTCCGAATCATTCCGGTTACGTACAACGCCGCGGATGATGGAGAACACCTTGGCCTGGTAGCGTTCCACGATCTCGCGGAAGGCTTCCTGATCGCCTTTTTGGGCCCGGCGGATGACCGCTACCTCGGGCTGGACCGCCGGCTGAGTGGCTACGCTAAGCCCCTGTTCCATCACCCATTCCATACACCTACACGGACGTAAGGCGACCGTGCGGCGTTACTTGAAATTAGCCCCCCTCAGTTCGATGCAACAGCCCGGCTCCCGGCACCACCCACTGGTGGCCTACTCCCACTCGCCTACTCCCACTCGATGGTGCTGGGAGGTTTCGAGCTGATGTCGTACACAACTCTATTAACCCCGGAAACCTCGTTGACGATGCGGTTGGATAGGCGGCCGAGGAGGGCGGGGGGCAGGGGTACCCAGTCGGCGGTCATCCCGTCCTCTGACTGTACGCAGCGCAGGGCGATGGTGTAAGCGTAGGTCCGCTGGTCACCCATCACTCCCACGCTCCGCACCGGCAAAAGCACCGCAAACGACTGCCAGACCTTATCATAGAGGCCTTCCCGGCGAATCTCCTCGAGCAGCACAGCGTCGGCTTCCCTCAGGATTGCCAGCCGCTCCGGCGTCACTTCCCCCACGATGCGCACGGCCAAGCCTGGTCCGGGGAAGGGTTGCCGCTGCAGCACCCACTCCGGCAGGCCGAGGTCCCGGCCCACACGACGTACCTCGTCCTTAAATAGATCGCGCAGGGGTTCGATTAATTGCAGTTTCATATTTTGCGGCAGTCCGCCGACATTGTGGTGCGTCTTGATGGTGGCCGAAGGACCCTTAACTGACACTGATTCAATCACATCGGGATAGAGCGTTCCCTGAACCAGGTATTCCACCGGACCCAGCTTGCCGGCCTCCTCTTCGAAGACGCGAATGAACTCCTCTCCGATGATGCGGCGTTTCTGCTCGGGATCGGTGACGCCGGCCAGCTGTTCCAGGAAGCGGCGCTCGGCGTCTACGCCGATCACGTTCAGCCCCAGATCTTCCCGCAACAGTGCCAGCACGGTGGGGAACTCGTCTTTGCGCAGCAGCCCGTTGTCGACGAAGACGCAGGTCAGCCTCGCTCCAATCGCCCGGTGGACCAGCGTGGCTGCCACCGTCGAATCCACTCCTCCACTCAAGCCGCAAACTGCGTGGCTTGCCCCAACTTGCTTGCGCACCCGAGCAATCGTTTCCTCAATGAATGAGGCCGGGGTCCAATCCGGGCGGGCGCCGCAGATGTCCACGACGAAGTTGCGGAGGATCTGGGGTCCCTCAGGTGTGTGGTGGACTTCCGGGTGGAATTGAACTGCGTAGAGGCGCCGCTGCGGGTCCTCAATGGCGGCCACGGCATTCGCCGTACGTCCGGTGGCCCGGAAGCCCGGCGGCAGCGCTTCCACCTCATCACCGTGGCTGTTCCAGACCATAATTGTGGGAGGCACATCGGCCAGCAGAGCCGAGCCGTCCAGCACCTCGAGCTTGGCGCGGCCGTACTCGCGGCGCTCGGCGGGTCGCACCCGTCCGCCCAACTGGTGGGCCAGCAACTGTAACCCGTAGCAGATGCCCAGCACCGGTACCCCCAGCTCAAGGATTTGCGGCGAGCAGCGCGGTGCCCCCTCGTCAAAAACGGAACTGGGTCCTCCTGAAAGGATGATGCCGCGGGGATTCATTTGCCGCAGCTTTTCGATTGGGGTGTGGAAGGGCAGGATGAGGCTGAAGACGTTTTGCTCACGAATCCGCCGCGCGATCAGCTGGGTATACTGCGACCCAAAATCCAGAATGACGATGCTCTGGTGCATGAGAATGCCTAAGCCACATTGTACCTAACCTGTCTGGCTGCTCGCACCACCTGGGTCAGCAACCGAGAAATTAGGTGCTGTACGCAAACTGGCCCACATGACCTCGCGGTCTCTACAGTCGGACCGCATCCTGACGTGGGAAGAGGTTGCCCAGAGTCCGCGCTAGACGCTTCGGGCTCGGGGGGATGAGGGCTGGCCCGGTGCTAGAATGCCGGCTGTGGAGCTTCCCTGGGAGCGGCCGGAAGGGGATTGGCAGTCCGTCTCGCGCGCGGCGTTGGTGGGCTGGGTGGCCTTCTACGCGTTGTTCCTGCTGCACGCGGCCACCGATCAGGACGGCTTCCTGCTGATCGACAACGTCAACCTGATCATCCACGAGGGCGGCCATTTCCTTTTTGGTTGGTTTGGGTACACGATCGGCATCCTGGGCGGGACGCTCGGCGAGTTGCTGGTCCCGCTGCTGATTGCGATCTATTTCTTCTGGCATCGCCAGACCGCGGCGCTGGCCTTCGCCGCCTTCTGGTTCTTCGAGAACTTCCTGTACATCGG
>JAKZXP010000216.1:0-2849 GCA_047514915.1 Terriglobia bacterium | reverse complement strand
GGAAGCCCGCGCCGGATCGAGCGCCGGGCGCAGGCCGCGGACTTGCATTACCGGGGCTTCTCATTTCCGACGATTTCGCCCACTCGCAGCGCAGCGGATGATTACGAATACTCGCGGCTGGTGGCCGGGGCGCCCTGGAATGCGATTCCCGGGCGCTACACCCGCTACGGGAATGTCCTGCCTCTGGTAGGGGCCGAAGATGACCGGCTGGTGGTGCTGGCGGCTGGCGATGAGTTGACTCTGGAATTTTCTGCTGTCTTTCCCCCTCTACCCGACGGCTGGCAGCGCGACTTCGTTCTGGAGCTTTCCGGCTGGGTTAAGGCGGGGGAATTCAACACGGCAAGTTCGGGGCGTGTCGAACCGCTGCCCTTTCGGGGTATGAAACAGTATCCCTACAGCGCGGTCTCCACGACCGGCTGGCAGCGGCGCTGGCTGACGCGGCGTCCCTTGCCGCACCTCCTACCCCTGGCCCCTGCCTACTAGCTTGAGAGATGGCCTGAGAGATGGCCTGAGAGATGGAACGATTGGTGCAAAACCGAAAGAGAGATTTCTCTGCAGCTGGCGCTTTCACTTCCAGGCAACGGCCCTGGCCTGGAGGAACTCGTCCAGCATCTGCCGAACTTCCAACTTCATCCCGATGAATTCCACTCCCATGCCCACTTCCGGATCCACATAACGCACCTTGCACTCGATTTCCGGTATTTCGTGGGCCATAGCGATGAAGACTTGCTCTGCGAACTGGGCGGGTTTGTTGGTGAGCACATAGCAACCACCCACGCTCATGCTGCTCACCGTGCCGCTGCCGGTTTTGTTCTCGCCGCGCCATTGCGCTACGAGCGGCGGCCGGACGCTAGCCCGCGGGTATCTGCGCTGTTCCTTATAGTCAGGCACGGGAACCCCATTCTATCGGGTTTCTCTCGCGGGAAGCTATGGCTGTGCGCGGGCTGACTGTCACAAGCGTTTGGCTTGCGGGCCTGCAGGCGCCGAGGGCATCATAGCTGCCATGAAATCCCACACCGAATACCTGACGTTCCACACGCAACAACGCCGGGAATACATCAACATCACCGCCCAGGTACAAAAGGCACTGGGAGAAAGCGGCATCCGGGAAGGGATCGCGCTGGTTTCCGCCATGCACATTACTGCCGCCGTGTACGTCAACGACGCCGAGGAGGGCCTGATCCAGGACATTGACGAATGGCTGGAGGGGCTGGCGCCCTACCGGCGTGATTGCCGCCATCACCGAACGGGGGAGGACAACGGCGACGCGCACCTGAAGAACCTGCTCATCCACCATCAGGTGCTGCTTCCCGTCACTGCGGGCAAGCTGGACCTGGGGCCTTGGCAGCAGGTCTACTACGCCGAGTTCGATGGCCAGCGGCGCAAGCGGCTGATCATCAAAATCCTGGGGGAATAGACGCGGGTCTCGCGGGGCCGGGGCTGCCCGATACGCCACACTCACGCCTGCTCTGGCGAACGCTTAGCTGATCTCTCGGATCCGCGATTGGAGCTGCTTCAAATCAATTGGTTTGAACAGGTACGGGCAGCCGGATTCCTGCAGGAAGCGGAGCGTTTTCTCGCTCTGGTCGCCCGTCAGGAACAGGACCTTGTCCGTGTAGTCGGGCAGATAGACCGCCAGGAAGCGGTACAAGCTGCGCCCGTCGAAACCGGGCATCCGAATGTCAACGACAATGGCGTCGAAGTCCGCGGCCTGCAGTTTCTGGACGGCTTGGTCAGCGGAAATGGCAGTTTCCACCACGTAGTCACTGGAGGGCAGCATCATCTGGAGCACCTGCAGAGTGTGCGGGTCATCGTCAATCACTAACAGGCGGCGTGGCGCGGCCTCGCGTCTCGGTTGAGGCTCCCGGCGGCGCGGCAGCGCCAGCTTCCAAGATGTCTCTTGCCCGCACCGTTCGCACGGCACCTGTACTGTGCCTTCGGCCAGCAGCAAAGCAAAATCGGTTTCATTCAGGGGGTGGACTTGCTTGGTCGATTGCGCACTGTTCACAGAAGAGAATACAGGCCGGCAGGGCAGGAGAACCCTCGTGGGTGCTGGAGATCAGGACGGTTTCTGCCAGGCGTAGACGTCGCGGTTGTCCACCTGCCTGGGTGCCTGCACGAAATCTTCCCGGCTCGCCAGGCTCCGGTACACATCTCCGGATACCCACAGGCTGTCCGCTGCCGCGTACTTTTGTAGGTGCCCCGCTACGTCAATGGTCTCATCGCTGATTTCTTCCAGGGGCTTGGTATCGGGCACCATCACCTCACCCGCGTTCAGGCCGCAGCGGACGTGGAACTCGGTCGGAGCTGGTGGACGTCGCGGTTGAACCAGTCCAGTTCCACCAGCAGCTTGCGGCCCATCGTCGAGGCATCCTCTACCGACGGAAAGCAGCTCATTACCCCGTCCGGGGTCCAGGCCACCTTGTAGGCGCGGTATTCGTGGAACAGGTGCTCCAGGAATTTCTTGTACTCGGTGAAAGCGTGTTCCACCACAATCTTGTCTTCGCCCACCTTCATCTTGGTGGAGCCGACGACGTCAACCGAAAGGAAGGCCAGCTCCTTTTTCACCTCGCCCAGGATACGCTTGGCCGCGGCGTAGTCGCGCAGCAACGACATCCGGGAGGCATCGCGGCCTCCCACCCCACCGCCGGCGTGGCCCACCCCGCCGCCGTAGACTGACCGGCCGCCACTGATGTGGCCGCCAGCAGCGACCCCGCGGGTCTGCAACGGCTTGCGGAGCCAGGACTCGATCTGTTCCAGGCGCCCAATCACCACCTGCGCCACAATGTAGGTCAGCAGGGCCAGCCCGACCAGCAGGAAGTTGAAGTTCTGGTAGGTCAAGTCTACGT
>JAKZXP010000215.1:0-4811 GCA_047514915.1 Terriglobia bacterium | reverse complement strand
AGCGACATCCGGGAGGCATCGCGGCCCCCTACCCCGACGCCGGCATGGCCTGGCCGACCACCACCGATGTGGACGCCACCACCAGCAACGGCCGGGCGGGTCAGCAGCGGCTTCCGGAGCCAGGACTCCAGCCCTTCCAGGCGCCCAATCACCACCTGCGCCACGATGTAAGTGAGCAGTGCCAGCCCGACCAGCAGAAAGTTGAAGTTCTGGTAGGTCAGGTCTACATTGATCACGCTGTAGGCGAAGGCCACCAGCGGGTCAATGATTTCGTGCAGCCAGCGAACTGCGGTTAGACCGCGGACGCGTTCCGGGCGAAACACGGGCAGTGCGAACAAGGCTACGCAGCCCATGGCGTAGACGATAGCGACCAAGCCCAGGCCTTTGCGAAGTACGGACAGTCCGGTGCAGGCCCCCAAGCGCCAGGCACGGGCCGAGGGTGAAATCGCGGCGGTCCGGGGAACCGAGGGGGTCAAGGCACCTGAATCGCGCGCAGGCGCCGACGGTGGGGGAGCCACTCCCCGAGCGGGCACGGCTACCGTGGCGACCCCGCCCGGCGGGGTCACGGCCGGTCTTGCCGCTTGGGGAGTCGGCGGCACCAGTTCGCTCAATTTCTCCGCAGGCGGCGCTGTCACCTGGAGATCCCGGCCCGGCTGCATCACCACCGTGCCGCTCCAATCGCGGCCGCTGTCAATTTGCTGCTTCATGCCGCGCAAGTCGACCAGCAAGCGCAGCGCGTTCTGATAACGCTGCTCCCGGTTTTTTTCCAAACACTTGGCGATCACCTGTTCCAGCGCCGGCGACACTTCCGAGTTGATGTCCGACGCTGAAGGAGCAGGCTGGTTCAAAATCTTCGCCAGCATGACATTCGGAGAATTGCCGGTAAAGGGCAGCTTGCCGGTGGCCATCTCAAACAGCACCACTCCGGTCGAGTAGATATCAGTGCGGGCGTCCAGTTCGGCTCCCAGCGCCTGTTCTGGTGACATGTGACTGATGGCGCCCATCACCATGCCGGCGCTGGTGTGGAAGGCGTCCTGGGCCTGCGCTCCCGCCTTCTCCACCATCTTGGCCAGGCCGAAGTCCAGGATCTTCACCTGGCCCCGGTTCGTTAACATGAGGTTTTCGGACTTGATGTCGCGGTGGATTATGGCTTTTTCGTCAGCCAGGCTCAGCGCGTCGACGATCTGGATGGCAATTTCCAGCAACTGGCGGGCGGGCAGCGGCCCCTGCTTGAGCATTTCCTTCAGGGTCTTGCCATCGACGAACTCCATCACCAGATAACGCAAGTCGGCCTTGACTCCAAACTCGTAGATGGTGGTGATGTTCGCGTGCTGCAGCTTGGAGGCTGTCTTGGCTTCGCGCAGGAAGCGGCCCAAGGACTCCTCGTCGCGCTGGGCCTCGGGCGGAAGGACCTTGATGGCTACCGGGCGGTCCAGGTTCATGTCATCGGCCCGGTAGACGACACCCATGCCCCCTTCCCCGAGTTTGCCCACGATTTTGAAGTGCGAGAGGGTCTCCCCGATCATCCGCGCACACCTTACCCCTGTTTCTGGCTGTTCATCATATACCGAAGCCGTGAATCTAGAAGAGCTTTTTCTGGGTACACCGGTTGCCTAAACTCGGCACCCGTGCGTTGGAACGGCGGGCGCGAGGATCTTCGTTCGCATCCCTGCTGGGCCGCCTGCGCCGGCCGGACGTTGGACAGGTGCCCTGCGCGCCACGTCCCCGTTTGCTGTCCGGCTAGGCCACCGCTGGCGCAGTCTGCCGGGTCGGGGAGGTGGGCGGCCTCGGCTCCTGCGGGCTCAGAGCCAGGTCGATGACTTCGTCAATTGTCTTAACGTAATGGAGGGTAAGGCCTTCCAGTTGAGTGGGCTTGAGGTCTTCTTCGACGTTGATTTGGTTTTCGCGAGGCAACACAACCTCGGTAATCCCGGCTCGCTTGGCGGCCAGCACCTTCTCCTTGATACCACCCACTGGCAGGACCAGGCCGCTGAGGGTGATCTCGCCGGTCATCGCTACGTTGGGACGGACGCGTCGGCCGCCCAGCAACGAAGCCAGTGCACTCACCATGGTGACGCCGGCCGAGGGGCCGTCTTTGGGGATGGCGCCGGCGGGCACGTGGATGTGCAGGTCGTGTTTGTCGAAGAAGTTGGCCGCCACCGGGAAGCGCTCGTAGTGCGAGCGAACCCAGCTCAGCGCTGCCTGCATGGATTCCTGCATGACCGGGCCGAGGTGGCCGGTCATGATGAGGCCCTTGTGCCCTCCCTTCATCTTGCTGGCCTCGACGAACAGGATGTCGCCGCCGGCTGGAGTCCAGGCCAGGCCCACGGCGACGCCGGGCAGGGCCGTGCGATCCGCCACTTCGGTTTCCAGGCGTAGCTTGGGCCCGCCCAGGAACTCGCGCACCGCTTCCTGGCCAACGACGAACGGCACCTCGGTGAGGGTGCCCTCGGCCTTGCGCCGCGCTACCTTGCGGCAGATGGTGCCTAGCTCGCGCTCCAGGTTGCGCACACCAGCTTCGCGCGTGTAATAGCGGATCACCTGGTGCACCGCCTCCTCGCTGAACTGGATGGCCACCGGGGTCGGCTGCGCCCCAGCCTTACCGTCGGCGGGGGCTAGCCCGTTCTCCAGGATCTGCCTGGGGATCAGGTACTGGAAGGCGATCTGCACCTTCTCGTCCTCGATGTAGCCCGGCAGCTCGATCGTCTCCATGCGGTCGCGCAGCGGATCAGGAACCGGGTCCAGCACATTGGCAGTCGTAATGAACAGCACCTTGGAGAGGTCGAACGGCACGTCCAGGTAGTTGTCGCGGAACTGGGAATTTTGCTCCGGGTCGAGCACTTCCAGCAGGGCCGAGGCTGGGTCGCCGCGGAAGTCGCGCCCGACCTTGTCCACCTCGTCCAGCATGAACACCGGGTCGTTGGTTTCGGCGCGGCGAATGCCCTGGATGATCTGGCCGGGCAGAGCGCCGATGTAGGTGCGGCGGTGACCGCGAATTTCCGCCTCGTCATGGATTCCGCCCAGCGACAGGCGGACGAACTTGCGGCCCAGGGCGCGGGCGACGGACTTGCCGAGCGAGGTTTTGCCCACGCCGGGAGGTCCGACGAAGCACAGAATAGGCCCCTTCACCCCGGGCTTCAGTTGCAGGACGGCCAGGTAATCCAGAATCCGCTCCTTGACCTTCTCCAGGTTGTAGTGGTCGGCATCGAGGATGTTGTGCGCCTTCCGCACGTCCACCTGCTCGCCACTGGAGCGAGACCAGGTGAGGGCCACCAGCCAGTCCAGATAGTTGCGGGTGACGCCGTAATCGGGAGAGGCCGGGTTGAGGCGCATGAGCCGCTTCAATTCCCGGAGAGCTTCGCGCTGCACCTGCTCGGGCATGCCCAATTGTTCGATCTTCTGCCGCAGCTCTTCCAGCTCGCGCTGCGAGTCATCGGCCTCGCCCAGCTCCTTCTGGATGGCCTTGAGTTGCTCGCGCAGGTAAAACTCGCGCTGGGTGGCCGAAAGCTGATCCTGCACCTCGGACTGCAGCTTGGAGCGGACCTGTTGGACCTCGACCTCCTTTTGGACCTCGACCTCCTTGGCCAGGTGGCGGTGGATGGTGTGCAGCCGCGCCGCCGGATCAACGATCTCCAGCATCTCCTGGCGTGTGGCAGAGTTAAGCGAGGGCAGGGAACTGGCGACAAAGTCGGCCAGCCGGCCCGGCTCCTCCAGGCGGGCGAGGATGCTCAGCAGGTCGTCGGAAATCGACGGAGAGGCGGCTACAATCTGCTGAAACAGCGTCACCACGTTGCGCATCAGCGCTTCCAGCTCCACCGAGGACTCCGCCTCGCTCTCGGCCAGGCGTGTGAAACGGGCCTTCAGAAACGGCTCACGCTGGGTGTACTCCAGCTGCTTCAGGTGCACGATGCCTTCACAGAGCACAAACAGAGGCTGGTTGGGCATACGCACGATCTTGTGCACCGTTGCCAGCGTGCCCACCGTATACAGGTCGTCCGGGCCCGGCGCCTCCACCTGCGGATCCCGCTGAGTGGTGACAGCCACCCGCTTGTCCTCGCCCAGCGAATTCAATAGCGCCACCGAGCTTTCCCGTCCGACGCTGAAGGGCAGCACGGCATGCGGGAACAAGACCGTATCCCGCACCGCAAAAACAGGAAACTCCGCGGGGAACTGAAGCACGTTCTCACTGCCATTGTGTTCCATAGCGTCCTCGTCGTCCTCGTCGTCCTCGTCGGGGGCCCGCGGCCTCAACGCGCGAGCAGCCCTCCCTCCGTATTAGATCGGAACCCGGTGGGTAAAGTTTCAACATGCCGCTGGCCATACAAGCCAGCACGGCCCGAGCGCTCTCGGTAGAATAGTAGTATGCGCTTGGAGATGGCGCTGCGACAAGGACTGCAGTTGCTGGAGGAATCCTCGGTGCCCTCACCGCGGATCGCGGTCGAGGTGCTGCTGATGCACGCGCTCGGCTGCGAGCGGGCCCACCTCTATGCCCATCCGGAGCGTGAGCTGAGCGACTCGGAGCGCGTCCATTACGCGCGCTATCTGCGCGAGCGGATGAGCGGCAAGCCCACCCAGTACATCACCGGGCACCAGGAGTTCTGGGGGATGGACTTTCGGGTGAGCCCGGCGGTCATGATCCCGCGGCCGGAGACTGAGCACGTGGTGGAACGGGTCGTGAAACTGTACCGGGCGATGGAGAGCGAGCGCCTGCCCGTCGTAGTGGACGCTGGCACCGGCTCAGGCTGCATTGCCGTTGCGGTGGCGGTCGAGCTGCCGCGGGCGCGGGTCGTTGCCACCGACGCATCGGAAGC
>JAKZXP010000214.1:0-4116 GCA_047514915.1 Terriglobia bacterium | reverse complement strand
CCCGTAGGGACCTTATGAAGAGGGATCGCTTCCAAATCGATCGCAAGCGATAAAAACGGTCCCAAACATCCTGGGTGCGCCGACGGATCTCGTCGGCGGACATGACCGGATGGGACATGTACATCTTCGGTCGAAGAGCCTGGGGAATCAGCCAGTAGCGCGTCAGCGGAATGCCGGCAATCCGGGTGGTATCGCTCTCCATCTTCTTTTCCCAGCGCTGGAAATCCACCGTTCCGGGGAAAGGCGTCAACAACACGAACTGCGCAAACGTCACCTCGGCCTCCTGTGCCAGAGCGGCGGTAGCCTCGAAGGTATCCGGCCGGTCGGTGGGGAGCCCAAAGATGAATGAGCCCAGGACGTGTACACCGTGTTCCCGAAAAGTGCTGAGCTGACGAACCAGGCTGTCGCCCGCGGAGTTGAACTCCTTGTGGACAGCCTTCAGTCCTTCCGGGGTAACCGATTCAACTCCCACCAGCGCTCCCTTGATCTTGGCTCTGCGCATTGCCTCTAGGAATTCGGAATCGTCTGCCGCCTCCATGGTGATTTGCGTGAAGAACACCATGTCCTTGGGCAGCTCGGCCAGGCGCGCCATCAATTCGAACCGTTCTTCGCGCAGGGCCAACAGCTCGCTCAGCCGCTGTTGGTTGTTCTGACGCTCGGCCAGTCTCAGGTCCTCAAGTGTAACCGGATAAAAGTTGTCGTCGGCGAGCGCAATGAACCGAAATCCCTGGCGGCGCAGTTCGACAATTTCCTGAATGATCACGTCCGAAACACGCTGGCGTGGGCGCTGGCCGTCCGTACGCCAGACCGAACAAAACGAGCAGTGCTTCGGGCATCCGCGAACGGTTTGGACCGAGGCCCACATGTATCTATCGGGCGGCAGCAACTCCCAACGCGCTGGCAGGAACTGGTCGGCCTCGATGCGCCCGCCCTCGTAGAGGCGCTGGGGCCCTCCGTTCGTGCAATCGGCCAGCACCCTCGCCCAAACCACGTCTCCATCGCCCTTCACCACCGCGTGTGCACCTCCTAACTCGTACGCTTCCTCCGGGTAGAGGCTGGTGTGAATGCCACCGAAGATCACGTAAGCTCCGCGCTCACGAGCCATCTGCCCTACTTCGTAGCCGCGCAGAACATTGCCGCTATGGATCCCGATTCCAACCACGTCGCCCGGTTTGATCTCCGTGAAGTCGGTTGGCTCGAGCGATTCGTCGACAAGTAGAGGGTCTCCGAAGGCGTGTGGGGTAGCAGCGGCAATTACGTAGAGCCATCGTGGCGTAATAACGCCTATACCAAACGATAAGTGATTTGGATTGACCAAGTGCACACGCACGGAGCTATTCTTCTCCCCTGAAATCCGATTCCGAACCGGAATTTCTGATTTCAACTTTACCTTTGCATACCATCATACACCAGTCGCCCTCTTGTGCCAAGCTCACATCGCCATGGCCGCGATTGGGGGGAATCCCGGCTCGTTTTGGCAGTTCGGATGACCTCCTTGATGTGTTCCGGACCTCCCACCAACCTCGCTGCTAACACTTCTCCCCACTGGATGACTCTTGAGCGCTCGATTCGCCGTCTCTCCTGGTTCGCTAGCAGTGCCATTCCCGGCCCTCTGAAAAGAACCGAGGACCTACGCATGCTTGTTCCCCCCTGGGAAGCGAATGCCCAAGACTACACCTTGCGGGGTCGCACGTCCACTTCGCCTGGGGACACCAATGCTGGATAGGTCCCCACAACAGGCTAGCGTTTACCGACCAAGTTCCGCATGGACGTATAGTCGGCTTATTGGAAACTGACCCATTATCCGCAACTGCGGCCCTGGGCTATAATCAGCTTGGGATGCAGGTTACCGAGATTTTCTTCTCCATCCAGGGAGAATCCACCTTTGCCGGCGAGCCCTGCGTGTTCGTGCGGCTGACCGCGTGCAACCTGCGCTGCTCCTGGTGCGACACCGAGTACGCCTTTTACGACGGCCAGCCCATCGAGATGGACGAGGTGGTCCGTCGGGTGAGCACCTATCCGGCGCGACTGGTGGAAATCACCGGCGGCGAGCCGATGCTCCAGGAGGGAGAAGTGCTGCCCCTGATGGCGCGCTTGCTGGAGCAGGGCTACCGGGTGCTGCTGGAAACCAGCGGGGAACGCTTCCTGGGCCGGGTCCCGCCCGGGGTCGTCAAGGTGATGGACGTCAAGTGCCCCGGCTCGGGCGAGGCGGAAAAATTCTGCATCGAGAATTTGCAAGTACTGTCACCAAGTGACGAAGTGAAATTCGTGCTGGCGGACCGCCCCGATTACGAGTTCGCCTGCCAGTTCCTCCAGCGTCACGGGTTATGCGGCAAAGTGCGGGCCGTGATCTTCTCGCCGGTCTTCGGGCAACTGGAGCCACGCCAGCTCGCCGAATGGATCCTGGCCGACGGCCTGGACGTTCGCCTCGGACTCCAGCTGCACAAGTTTATCTGGGACCCGGCGATGCGGGGAGTTTAACGAGCACGACGTGCTGAATGCGCCATGCGGCATGGCAGCGCGCTGGATAGCAGTGCGGGCCAGGCCAAGCAATGGCCAGGGAAGCGGATGCGGGGAAGTCTGGCAGAGGAGCCTAAGCCTTGGCCACACCGAAAGCGGCCACACCCAAAGCGGTCGTCTTGCTCAGCGGCGGGATGGATAGCTGCGTGACGGCCGCCGTCGCACGGGCCGAGGGCTACCGCCTGGCGCTGCTGCACAGCAGTTACGGGCAACGGACTGAGGCCCGCGAACGTCTCACGTTTGAACAGATGGCAGATTTTTATTCTTCATTGGAGCATGAGGAGGTCCCCCGCCTGGTCATCGAGCAGCGCTACCTGGCGCGGATCGGCGGCTCAAGCCTTACCGAGGCCGGCATCCCGGTCAGCCCGGCCAATCTCGACTCGGCTGAAATTCCCACCAGCTACGTTCCCTTCCGCAACGCGCATTTCCTGGCGGTGGCAGTCTCCTGGGCCGAAGTTCTCGGGGCAACGCGCATCTATGTCGGGGCAGTCGCCGCCGACAGCTCCGGGTATCCCGACTGCCGCCCGGAGTATTACCGCGCCTTTCAGCAGGTGGCGGAGCTCGGCACGCGGCCGGAAACACGGTTGGAAATCGTCGCTCCGCTTATCCGGCTGCACAAGCACGAGATTGTGAAGAAGGGGATTGAATTAGGCGCACCTCTTCATCTAAGCTGGTCTTGTTACCAGGGTAGCGACAGAGCGTGCGGTGTGTGCGATAGCTGCGCGTTGCGCCTGAGGGCTTTCGAACAGGCCGGAGTGGAAGACCCGATCCCGTACGAGCGAAAGCCTTCTTACCCAACTGCCTCGCAGGCGTCGCACTAAAGCCTGTGCCGCAGCACCGCGGCGGTTCGCTAGCCTGACGGAGCAGCAACGGAGGAGTTATGCGGAAGCGTGATCTTCTGATTTTGTTGGCCCTGCTGGCCTGGGCGGTCAGTTTTTGTGTTCCCGCACACGCCCAGTTCGCCGCGATGATCGGCACAGTGAAGGGGAGTGATGGCCAGCCCATCGCCGGCGCCCAGATCGTCATCGAGAACATCGACAGGAAAGGGACTGCCAAGGTTAAGACCAACAAGAATGGCCGTTTTGCCCATGCCGCGCTCGTATCCTTTAACCGCCATAACGTGACCCTCTTCGTCAATGGGCGGAAACGGAGCGTGCGGCAAGGTGTGAAACTGGGGGGGCCGGGCTCCTCGACGACAGTTGATTTCAACTTGAAGGCGTCCCGCTCGCGGGCAGGCGGCCGGGCAGGCGGGAGTTCGCCGCTCACCGCGAAACAGCGCAAGGAACTCGAGAAGCAACTCGACAAGGAGAATGTTGAGCGGGGCAATATGCAGCAGCTCAACAAGGCCTTCGGCGATGGAGTGGCAGCACTGAGGGTCCGAAATTACGACTTGGCCATCGCCCAGTTGGAAGAAGCGGCACAGTTGGGCCCCCGGCAACCCCCCGTGCTTGCGCATCTGGGGGAAGCCTACTTGGAAGCGGGCAAAGCCAGGCGCGGCACGGAATCCCGGGACCTTTTTCAAAAGTCCGTCGAGGCTTACGGGAAGGCTGTTGCCTTGAAGCCGGAGGAGCCTGGCTATCACAACAACTTTGGATT
>JAKZXP010000213.1:0-4800 GCA_047514915.1 Terriglobia bacterium | reverse complement strand
CGGCGGTGGGGGGGCACGGCGGCTATATCCCGCCAGAAGGTTCTACACTGCCGCCGGGAGCGCCGCCTGTTACACCTGTTACAGGCGCCACTGGGGAACCGGCTTCGGCGGACCCTGCACCGTCGTTCCCCACACTGCCCGCGGGCGCGCCCGGTGTGGTCGGCAGCGTGGTCGCGGTGGCTGCTGACTCAATGGAGGTGCGCGACACCGAGGACCAACCGCAGAAGGTGCTGTTGACCGGCATCACCCTCATCAAGCGCGCCGGCAGTGACACCATTCTGCGCGCGGTCGAGCCCGGCGACCGCGTGGCCATCGTCGGCGACCGGTTGGACACCGGCGAGTGGATTGCCCGCGAAGTCTTGGTGCAAAGGTCAAAGACCTCTGAGACCGCGCAACGAGAGGGGCGATCCGCCAGGGAGGCAGAAGAAGATTCCCCGGGCGGGATGGCCCGACTCTCCGGAGTCATCGTCGCGTTGGACGCCACCCCGGGCAACGAACAGATCCGGCTCCGCACCGAAAAAGGTGAACGCAGAGTACTGCTCACCGGCGGCACCGCAGTTCGTCGGATGGGCACCCGCAGCAGCCTGATCGCGTTGAAAGTCGGAGATGAGGTCAGCGTGGAGGGTGATGTGCTGCAAGACGGTCTGATGGTAGCCCGAGAAGTCACCGTCACCAAGCTCGCCGGCTCCTAGTAACTGGAAACAGAGAAAGTGAACGGAAAAATAAAAAAGATCGATCCGCAGATCTCGCAGATATCACAAGAACTCTGGATTTTGGGAGCGTACCGAGAGTTTTGGTGCCTGAAATCTGAGTAATCTGCGGATGGTGTTTGGTCAGCCGGCGAAAAACTCCAGGCCGGCGAAGCTGACCACTGACTGCGGGTCAATGTTCCACTGCTCGTAGCGCAGCAGGCGCCCGCGGGCGCGCGGAACCGCCTTGAGGAAGGTGTACAGCGGCGAGTAGCCGCACCACTTCAACTCATCCCCGTTTGGCCCCACCAGGTCGGAAAATCCACCTGCGTCTCCGGCGCAGACCAAGTCCAGGCGCTGCTGGTCCTGCTCGGCGACGGCAGCCATCTCGCCGCGGTTGGCCACGGCCTGGAACGGGTCGCCATAGCGGCGCCCCATGTGGGCCAGATCAATTCCCAGGACCCAGAAGAGTCGGCTGGCGTGCTGCTCGGCCATTTCACTCAGGGCATCGAAAAAACGCGCCACTGTCTCGTTCGTCTCCGGGACGCGCCCCGTGCTCAGGCTGTCGGCAAAGGGGCCACACAGGATCGGAAGAATGCTTAGCTCGGCCCGGAGCGCGTGCTGAAGGAAGACGCACTGGAACTCGATGGAGTGCTCAATGGCGTGGCAGTAGTCCTCCTCCACCACGGCATCACCCGCGCGCCGTGCCAGCCAGTCCACCAGCGCGGTATCCACGCGAAGCGTGCCCAGCGGGGTGGCAAACGGCTTGCGCGTCAGCCCAAACTTTTCCGGCGCTCCGAAGTGCGAGGTGCCCAGCACAACCAAGGTGCGCTCCGCCAGCGAAGGATGAGCCGCCAGGCGCCGGTAAGCCGCAGCATAGCAGTGGCGGCCACCTTCCGGGCTGACGTGCGGCGCGGCCACCCCCAACACGCCCGGCTGCAATCCGTCGGCGGCCGCCAACTCCTGTAAAGCCTGCTCCTGGAAATACCGCTGGAAGGCGGTGCCCACTTCGGGGCCGGTGGCCGGGTACGCTGTGCCTGCATGGATCACCTCGCGCTGCGGCGCTTCGCGAAATTCGGCCTGCCGCCGGTCTCGTAGCCGCCAAAACTCCTCGGTCTCCAAGAAACCCTGCTCTTCGAGCGCGCCCACGAACTTGCGGATTTCAGTGCTGAACACCAACTGGCCGGTGGCCCGGGTGAGCAACTCCTGCACGTCCAGTTCGGTGTGCTGCCCGTCCAGATAAGGCAAGGCGGCGGCCCAGGCCGGCGGCAGATACAGCACGGTGTCGGTGTAGCGCATCGGGTCGCGGATGAGCAGACCCGGCCGCCTCGCTTCCGGCGAGGGCAGGAAATCGAGAGATGTACGGAGCCGAGGAAGAATCCTGGACATGAGTATTGGCGCTCTTCGCTCCCCTGCCTCTCTTCCGCACCCATTCTAATTCCTTTGTGCCCAGGGCGCATCCTCAGTTTCGGCGCCGGCCGTGGGTTGGCGCGGAACGAATCGGCTCCCAGCTCAGGCGCCTCAGAGTGGCCCTACGAAATAGTCTGGAGATACAATAGTTGTATGGCCGACACAAGAACTCCCAGTGACCGCTACAACGCGGAGCTGGCGGGGCGCCTCGCACGCGCACGGCAACAGGCGGCCGAAAGGCACCCTGAGGGGCTCTATGAGGAAGCCGTCGAATCCCTGCAACACCCCGACGCAGCGGTTCGTCAGGAAGCTGTAGTCTTCCTGGGACGCCATCTCCGCAAGCGCGATGATGCCCAGGTGTTGCTGAAGATGGTGGCGGCGGATCCCAGCCCCGAGGTGCGCAAGTTGTCAGCTCAATGCCTGGGGGGAATCTTTCGCAGCACTCGCAACCGCCAGGTAAATGAGGTGCTGGCGGAAGCTGCAAAAAAACCGGATGAGGATGCCGCGGTGCGCGCCATGGCATACGCTGCAATCCGGCGCATCAATGGTTACTGAGCGGCTACTGAGCGGCCGCAACCTTCTTGACTCAACCTTGCTTGCCTCAGCCCCCTTGAATGCCGATGATTGCCTGCCAGGAGCGTCCCAACTTCGCCGTGCCAGACTGGTGGCGAATCGGTGACTGCCGACGCCATTGACAAGCCTGCAGGCGCTCTTGATAATAAAAGATCCCGAGAGGAGGGACAGGCGTGATCAAGCTCGACATCGTCAACGCGGTGGTAAACCGCACCGGCATCACCAAGACCAAGGCGGAGCAGGCCGTCGAAACCGTATTCGAAAGCATGAAGAAGGCTCTGGAGCGCGGCAACCGGATCGAGTTGCGCGGCTTTGGGGTCTTCAACGTGAAGCCGCGCAAAACAGGCATCGGGCGCAATCCCCGCACGGGCGACGTGGTCAACATTCCTCCAGGTATGGCTGTTCGTTTCAAACCGGGCAAGGAATTGCAGACTCTCTAGTCCTGTTCGTGCGCGCCGTCCCCTACCCGGCACCAAGGAGCTGAGCACCCCCCGTTACGGCATGAGCGACCATCCCTACCAGTGGCGTCCACTCGGCTATGAAGTCCCTCAATTTCGCGAAGTGGCCGCAGCGCTACCGCAGCAGAGGCTGTGGCTGCACCTGCTGTTGTTTGGCCTGACGGTGCTGAGCACACTGGCCGTGGGCGCGCACCTGGCATCCAGTTACGCGAACAGGCAGCCGGCCTTCGATCTCCTACACATCTGGAACCCCTTCACCGACTTGTGGGGCCAACCCGAACGTCTGCTGAACGGCTTCCCCTTCGCGCTGACTCTGCTCGGCATACTGCTGGCCCACGAAATGGGGCACTACTTTGCCTGCCGCTATTACGGAATTGCCGCGACTTACCCCTACTTCGTTCCCGCGCCGACCATCTTTGGGACCATGGGCGCCTTCATTCGCATCCGCTCCCCGATCGTGAGCCGCCGCGCCCTGTTCGACATCGGCATCGCCGGGCCGCTGGTGGGCTTCTTCGTCGCGTTGCCGGTGCTGATCTTCGGGATCGCTGCCTCGCAGATGGTTCCGGCAGTGCAGGCGACCGGGACGGTGGCCTTCGGCAATCCACCGCTGGTCACCCTGCTGGAGAAGCTGCTCCACCCGCACGTCGCCGAGCAGCACCTGTACTTCCACCCGGTGGCGCGCGCTGCCTGGGTGGGCCTGTTTGCCACGGCCCTGAACCTGCTGCCCATCGGCCAACTGGACGGCGGCCACATTCTGTATGCTCTGGTCGGGGAGAGACACCGCTTATATTCGCGCCTGTTCGTGTTGGCGCTGATCCCGCTCGGCTACCTCTACTGGTCTGGATGGCTGCTGTGGTCGGTGCTTCTATTGTTCCTGGGAACGCGCCACCCGGCGATCTTCGACCTGGTACCTCTGGACCGCCGCCGCCGCTGGCTCTGCGCGGTTGCCCTGGTGGTCTTTCTGTTGTGCTTCACCCCCAGCCCTCTCGTCGCCCGGTAACGGCTGCTCCCCAAGTCTCTTTGAGGCTTGTGGAACTCTTTCGGTAGTCCGAACCCCGCTCCTGAGCCCGGTCTTTGAGTTCGAGCGGGTTGCGGCCGGACCCTACAGCAAGGTCAGCGGGTCAACGTCGACGACCATGGCGGTCGGGGGAAGCTGCTGGGCGCGGGCAAACGAGCGGCAATCTTCGAGCAAGCTGTGCAGCGTGCTGCGGCGCTGCGATTTCACCAGGAGCTGGTAGCGGTACTCCTGTTTCAGCCGGGCCAGCGGTGCGGCCGCCGGTCCCAACACGCGCACGCCAGACCATTTGCCTTCCCCCAGGCGCTTGGCCAGCCCGCCGCTCCACTTCACCGCCAGCTCCAGCTTTGGGCTGCGTATCAGGATGTTGGCTAGCGCGGAGAACGGCGGGTAATGCATCACGCGGCGGAATTGCAGCTCCTTCTGGTAAAAGGCGGCGTAGTCCTGGGCAGCGGCACAGCGGATGGCGTAATGCTCGGGGAAATAGGTTTGGATGACGACAGTCCCGGGCAGCTCGCCGCGCCCGGCCCGGCCCGCCACCTGTGTGAGCAACTGGAAGGTGCGCTCAGCGGCTCGGAAATCCGGCAACCCCAGGGCCACGTCGGCCGAGACCACCCCCACTAGCGTTACACGGTGGATGTCGTGCCCCTTGGCA
>JAKZXP010000212.1:0-3283 GCA_047514915.1 Terriglobia bacterium | reverse complement strand
CAGCTACACGATGCCAACCAGGTCCCGGTGGTCCTGCTCGAAGCCACCAGAGACTCCAAGGCCTTCTCGGCCGGAGGCGCCCTGACGGACGCCACCCCCGAGCGCGCGTTCCAGATGGTGGAAAGCTTCCACGGCATCTTCCTGGCTATGTTGGAAATCTCCAAGCCCGTGGTGACGGTCGTCAACGGACCGGCCGTGGGTGCCGGCTGTGAGCTGGCCTTGTTCGGCGACTTGGTGCTAGCAAGCGAAAAGGCGGTGTTCGCGCAGCCGGAAGTGAGAGCTGGTTTGTTTCCGCCGACTGCCGCCGTTTTCCTGCCGCACCTGATCGGCCCCAAGCGCGCCCTGCAGATGATCCTGACCGGTGAGCGCATCGGCGCCGAGGAAGCTTTGCGCCTGGGCCTGGTGAACCGGCTGGTGCCCGAGGCGGAGTTGGAGAGCACGGTCGAGGCACTGCTGACCCAGATTTCCGAACAAAGCGCGCCGGTACTGGAGATGGCCAAGAAGGTGATGTATCTTTCGATGGGCCTGCCGCTGCAGGACGCGATGAAAAAGAGCGCCAATCTGTATCTGAATCATCTCATGGAACTGGAAGACTCGCAAGAAGGCCTGCGCGCCATCCTGGAGCGGCGCAAGCCGGTCTGGAAGAATAAATAGCATGTCCACCCCACAACAGCCGAAGATCAACACCACCAAGAAATTTGACTACCGCGAAAGCTACTCCAACAGCGTGCAAATCCGGGTCAACGTCTGGGACTTTTTCCTCCAGTTCGGCACCTTCAACCAGACGGTGCCCGACGCGGTGGAGATCGAATACTTCCAGGGCATCTACCTGAGCCCGCAACAAGCCAAGGCGCTGTTAAACGTTTTACAGCAGAACGTGGCCACCTACGAGAGCACCTTCGGGGAAATCAAGCTGGACCCGCGCATGGGGACGGTGTCGGTCCAGTGATCGCTGCTCCATGAGGGCCCGCGCTCTTGCGGTTGTCGGGCGACTAGAGGCCCGCGACGGCTGGGGAGCCCATCTGGCCGTGGTGGTCCTCTGCATCCTCATCGTCATCCTCCTCCACTTCCCTCTTAGGTTGGCAGCAGGGCCGCTGCTTGCTCCGCTCCACAACAAGGCTGAACGCGAAGGCGGGGCCCGGACGGAGAAACAGTCCGGCCAGAAGGAGGGGCAAGAGCAGAAGCAGAAGAAATCAGGTCAGCAACGAGAGGGGCCGAGCAAGTCGGACAACGTCCAGCAGGAAATCGCCCGAATCGTGCGCGACCTGCAGTTCGCGTTGGAAGGTGGCTCGGCGCAGGGGGTGCTGTCGCTGACTGATTCGACGAAGTTCCGCAACTATGCGAGCTTCCAGGATACAGTGGAACGGCTGGTGCGCGAGGACACCATCCGCGCCTACTTCCGTCAGGTAAGCGGGTCCCGGTCGGCGGAGAAAGGCAGAGCCCGGAGCCGGGTGGATGCGGAAATGGAGTTAGTGCGCAAGGACGCTGCCGGGCAGACGGAGCGCCGCCGCCGGCAACTGGAGTTCGAATTCGAGCGCACCCGGCGCGGCTGGCGTATCACCAACATCACCCCGCGCACCTTTTTTGAACCGCTCTAGCGGGTTCTGCAGGTGGCATCGTCAGTCGGTTGCGTTAGCGCGCTTCATTCTCCGCCTGTGCTCCAGCGTGCGCAGTTGGCCGGCAAAATTGCCCAACTGTTGCTGCAGTTGCTCCACCCGGTGCCTCAGCTCCGCCTCCGGATCTTGCGCCTGCTCAACGGCTGCCTGCTCGGCCTTGACCGATTGGAGATTGTTGATCAGAACGGCAATGAACAGGTTGGTGACCACAAACACCGCGATGACGACGAAGCTCGTAAAGTAAATCCACGACCAGGGATAGGCGGTCATGGTAGTCTGCTGCATCTCGTTCCAGCCTTCCAGCGTCAGGATCTGAAAGAGACTCAACAGGGCCGTGCCCAGGCCACCCCAGTGTTCCGGGGCCACTGAGGAAAACAGGTAATACCCCAGGATGGCATAGACATAGAGCACCACAGCCAGCAGGGTCGCCACATGTGCCATGGAGGGGATGGAGCGCAGCATGGTGTCCACGATCAGCCGCAGGTTGGGTGACACGGAAATCAGCCGGGTCACCCGCGCCACTCGGGCCAAGCGTGCCACCGTCGCAAACGGCCCGGCGACCGGGAGTAAGGAGAGGGCCACCACCGTGAAGTCGAAGACGTTCCAGCCGTCGCGGAAGAACCGCGATGTACGAGGCCAGTAGGCCAGCATCCGCACCGCGATCTCGAAGACGAAGATTGTCTGAACAGCCATGTTCAGGACCTGGAACAGCCGCCCGTAGGCGGCCATCAACCCCCGCGAAGTCTCCAACCCAATGACCACTGCATTGAAAACGATCACAGCTATGATGATGGACTGAAACGACTCTTTCTCAGCGACTCTACGGCACCAAGCTGTCATCACAACCTCCTGGAATGGCTTTTGAAGTGGCCCGACTCACAAGCGTTTCCTGGCTCCGGGTGGGCCCAGAGGTCCGGATCGATTCGAGGGAGAAATTGGCTGTGGAAACGTGCCTCGTGGCTACAGTGGTAGGACATCCACCCTAGGCTGGGCCTGCCCTCCGACCGGGGCTTATCCCTTCTTCAATTCGGCCAGCACCAGGCGGGCGACTTCTTTGAGGGTCTCAAATACCCCGACGTTCTTAAAGGCGATCGCCTCGAAGACCGGTTCTCCTTTGCGCACCAACTCCTGCTTGAGTACGTCGATCGGGAGGGCGTTGGGAAGGTCGCGCTTGTTCAACTGAAGCGCGTAGGGGATCTTGGCGAAATCGTAGCCGTGCTCCTTCAGGTTTTCTTCCAGGTTTTCAAGCGCTTCCATGTTGGCATCCATACGCTCTTCCTGGGAATCGGCCACGAACACGCCACCGTCCACACCTCGGAGGATCAGCTTACGGCTGGCGTCGTAGAAGACCTGTCCAGGAACCGTGTAGAGGTGAAAGCGCGTCTTGAAGCCTCGTACTGTGCCCAGATCCAGGGGGAGGAAGTCAAAAAACAGGGTCCGGTCACTTTCGGTGGCCAGCGAGATCATCTTACCCTTGTTAGGCGCATTGTCGAAAACCACCTGCAGATTGGTGGTCTTCCCGCCTAGCCCGGCTCCGTAATAGACCAGCTTGCAGTTAATCTCGCGGGCTGCAAAATTGATGAAGCTCAAATCATCCCCCGGATTCAGCTAATTGCATCCCTTTGAAAAATAAGGGTAATCCCGAATGGCTCGGAACAAGCGAAGAT
>JAKZXP010000211.1:0-3150 GCA_047514915.1 Terriglobia bacterium | reverse complement strand
ATTTTCTGCAGCTCTGTCGGGTCGGCTAGCCTGGCCGCGGTCACTCGCTTGGTGAAGTTGGTGAGGCAGTCGCGGGACTCGCGAATCTTTTTCACCTCATCGGGTTGGCGGTAGGTTTGCGCGTCACCTTCGAAGTGCCCGAAGTAGCGGTTCACCTTGCATTCGATCAGCGTCGGGCCCCCTCCCTCGCGAGCGCGCCGGATCGCTTCGCCGGCGGCTTCGTACACAGCGAAGAAGTCGTGGCCGTCCACGGTCACGCCCGGCATGTTGAAACCGTTCGCCCGATCCGCGATGTCCTGGCACGCGACCGAGTACTTGCAAGATGTGGCCTCGGCATACCCGTTGTTCTCGATCACGAAGATGCACGGCAGCTTCCAGATCGACGCCAGGTTCAGGCTTTCCAACAAGGTGCCCTGGTTTGAGCCTCCATCGCCAATGAAGCCTATGGAGACGTTGCTGGTACCCAGCTTCTTCGCCGCCAACCCAGCGCCGCAGACCAACGGCGCCCCGCCGCCCACGATGCCATTGGCGCCCATCATCCCCTTCTCCAGATCGGCGATGTGCATCGAGCCGCCCTTACCGCCACACAGGCCGTTCTTCCTGCCGTAAATCTCGGCCATCATGCCGTGGGCGTCGCAGCCCTTGGCCAGGCAATGGCCATGGCCCCGGTGCGTACTGGCAATCTTGTCATCATCGCTGAGGTGCATACAGACCCCGACCGCGATCGCCTCCTCGCCCGCGTAGAGATGGACGAATCCTGGAATTTCGCCGGTGGCGAACTCGATGTGGATCCGCTCTTCAAACTCCCGGATTGTCTTCATGGTCCGGTAGGCTTTCAGTAGCTCGTCCTTACCGAGCTGCATGTGTCACACTCCTCTCTTCTGCCGGCCTGTGGTCGCCCGGCCCGTGGTTGCCCGGTTCCTGATGCTGTGCCAACAGGCCGTCCTTTGCAGCCCGGGCCATCACCCGGTCGATGTCAATCGTCAGGGGGCCGTCAGTCTGCAGTTGGATGGCGACCCGGTCGTCTGGTCCGAATTCTATTTCCCGCTCCCCGTCGAGCGCGACCACCCCACGCGAGGTCTCTACCTTCTGAGGCTCTCCCGGATGAATTTCGTGAACGCCGGCGATTCCGACGCGCACGATCAATCCGGGCGCGATGGGCGCAGCGAGTGTCGTTGATGCCGCTTCGGGCGGTGCGAGATCAATGCGTAGCCCGTAAGCGGCGCTTCGAGAAACCGGGCGGAGGAGCCCGGCGATCGAAGAGAGCCCTATGGCGTTCGCCTCGGAAAAGGTGACGAAAATCTGGCTCAGAGTCTCTGGACGCCACAAAGCCCTGGACCCAATCCACAGATCTCTGGAAATCGCCGCGTCCACCAGGGCGAGATCGCGCGAGGCGCCGTTGATCTCCACCCGCAACACCTTGTTGCGCACCACTGCTTCAGCCAGGGAAACCCGGCCGGCGGCCACCAAGCCGGTGGCCAGGCCGGCGATCGTCGCCTCGCGGATCGCTGGAAAGACATTGTTGGTGCCAGTGGACAACGCAGTGATGGGTGTCTCCCCGCAGGCCATCGCCACCAGCCGGTGTGTGCCATCGCCGCCGAGAACCACGATGGCCCCGACCCGGGCCGCGACCATGCGCTCGACCGCGCGCACGGTGTCGAGCGGTCCCGCTTCAATCGGCATGTCCAAGAAGACAACCTCGGGCCACGGCATCTCGGCTGGGCGGTGGGTCGCAACAGCCTGACGCACACGGTCGGCGATGCCATCCACGTCCGGCATCATGAATACCCGGCCGATCCCGACTGCCCCCAGCGCCGACAGCAGCCGGGTGATCATGCTGCACTTCTCGGAAAGGTGGAACACCGATGCCTGCGCAACCAAACGACGGATGTCCCGCCCCGACGCCGGGTTTGCCAGAATGCCGACCGCCGTCTCACGCGCGAACGATTGTTTCACTTCGTGCGAGTTGCCCAAGTGCGGTGGTCCGTTGTCTCTCCTTCTAGTATTGGCTGGTATTGGCCCCCACTGGTATTGGCCTCCAATTGTTGCACTTCGAGCTAGGCCTGTCCAGACTGTCCTGAAAATCCATCCGCAGACCCGCAGCCCAGGCTCTTGCCGCCCGCAGGCAGTCCGACTTACTTGTGCCGGGCGAGCGCGAGCGCCATCAACGCCGCTTGTTCCCGGGCGTGCGCCTTCACTGAGCCGGTGGCAGGACTGGCGCTAGCCGAGCGTTTGACCGACCGAACGTGCCGCCTGCCCGCCAGCTCCTCCAGGCGCGGTTGCACGAACCACAGCGCCCCCATGTTGGCCGGCTCCTCTTGCACCCAGACGATCTCCCGGGCGCGGTGATGTCGCTTCAGCTCCTGAGTCAGCTCCCGCTCGGGAAACGGGTACAACTGTTCGAGCAATACTACGGCGGTCGAGGAATCGGCGCGGCGCTGCCGTTCGGCGCGCAGCTCATGTCCAACCTTGCCCGAGCAGAGCACAATCCGCGTGGCAGAGACGGCTGTGGAGTCCGGCAGCACAGGCTGGAAACGGCCGCCGGCCAGATCTTCCAGCGGCGAACAGGCCTGGGGATGGCGCAACAGGCTCTTGGGCGTCAGCGCTACCAGGGGCTTGCGCCACCGCCGCAGGGCCTGCCGCCGCAGCAGGTGGAAATACTGTGCCGCAGTCGAGGGCTGGCACACTTGCAGATTGTCCTCGGCAGCCAGTTGCAGAAAGCGCTCCAGCCGGGCGCTGGAGTGCTCGGGGCCCTGCCCTTCGTAGCCGTGCGGCAACAGCACCACCAGACCCGAAAGTAGCCCCCACTTGTCCTCGGTGGCGCTGACAAACTGGTCCATGATGACCTGCGCGCCATTGGCGAAGTCCCCGAATTGGGCCTCCCAGAGCACCAGCGCTTCCGGATAATCGCGGCTGAAGCCGTACTCAAAACCCAGCGGCGCGGCCTCCGAGAGCGGGCTGTCGTAAATCGCAAAGACTCCCTGCTGCGGATGAAGATGCCGGAGCGGGGTGTATTCCTCTTCGGTCTCGATGTCGATCAGTACAGCATGCCGCTGGTCAAATGTGCCGCGCCGGCTGTCTTGCCCGCTCAGGCGCACCCGGATGCCCTCCCAGAGCAGGGAGCCGAAAGCCAGGGCCTCTGCCATACCC